>JADGRS010000275.1 GCA_017880705.1 Burkholderiales bacterium | reverse complement strand
CTGTATATTGAGGAAATTGGTGTCAGGTACGCATTTCGGCGGCGAGCATCGGCATGCCGATGCTTCCGAAATGCGTACCTGACACCAATTTCCATCCCGGACAATCCATGAAGATCACCCTGCTCTTCCCCTTCGCCGCCCTGGCATTCTGCGCGCCCTCGTGGGCCACGCCACCTGACGCTTGCGCGATTCTCACCGGCGCGGAGCTCAACTCCATTGCCGCGGGCACGGTCGAGAGCGTGCAGCAGCGCAAATCCGGCAATCCCTCGGAATGCGCCTATATCGACAAGAAGAGGGGCGCGGTTCTGGTGTAGTCGATCCGCGAGGTGCAATACGCCGCCGAGAACGAGCTGCAGTACGAGCGCGAGAACCTGGAGAAGATCTATCGCGGCAAGGTGAAGTGGCTCACGGGAGTGGGCGAGAACGGATTCTGGATGCCGGTGAACAAGCAGCTCGTGTTCCGCAAGGCGAAGACCCTCGTCTCCGTCTCCTTCGCGCGTCCCGCCAACCAGAACGAGGTCGACTCCTCGCAGGTCGCGCGAATGATCGAGTCGCGCCTCAAATAGTGAGGCTCTCTCCCGGCGAGCTCACGCTCGCGCAGCTCGCATCGTTCGCGAAGTCCCACGACGCTCTTGCTCTGGACGACGCGAGCCGCGAGCGCCTGCGCGCCGGCGCCGAGGCCGTGCGCCGCATCGTCGCGCAGGGGCAGCCGGTCTACGGAATCAACACGGGCTTCGGCAAGCTCGCGCAGACCCATATTCCCGACGACCAGCTCGAGCTCCTGCAGAGGAACCTGGTCCTGTCCCACAGCGTGGGCGTGGGCGCGCCGCTCGCCGACGACGTGGTGCGCCTCACGATGCTCCTCAAGGTCGCGAGCCTCGCCCGCGGGTACTCGGGCGTGAGGGTCGAGGTTGTCGAAGCGATACTCGCGCTGCTGAATGCCGGGATCTATCCGTGCATTCCGTCGAAGGGTTCCGTGGGCGCCTCCGGCGACCTCGCGCCGCTCGCGCACATGAGCGCGGCGCTCCTCGGGATCGGCAGCGTGCGCCATCGCGGCGAAGTGATTGCGGCGGCCGAGGGATTGAAGCGTGCGGGCCTTGCGCCGCTGAGGCTCGGCCCCAAGGAAGGCCTCGCCCTCCTCAACGGCACCCAGGTCTCGACCGCGCTCGCGCTGCGCGGCCTCTTCTCGGCGCAGAGCGTCTTCGCCGCCGCGGTGGTCGCGGGCGCGATGTCGGTGGACGCCGCGATGGGCAGCGACACGCCCTTCGACGCGCGCATCCACGCGCTGCGCGGGCACGCCGGGCAGATCGAGGCGGCGGCGATGTACCGCGCGCTCCTCGCCGGGAGCGAAATCCGCGCCTCGCACCTCACCGGAGACGACAAGGTGCAGGACCCCTACAGCCTGCGCTGCCAGCCGCAGGTGATGGGCGCGTGCCTCGACGTGATGAACCACGCCGCGCGCACGCTCCTCATCGAGGCGAACGGCGTCACCGACAACCCCCTCGTCTTCGCGGACACCGCCGAGTCGCTTTCGGGCGGCAATTTCCACGCGGAGCCGGTCGCCTTCGCCGCCGATCATCTCGCGCTCGCCATCGCGGAGATCGGCGCCCTGTCGGAGCGGCGCATCGCCTTGCTGATCGACGCGAGCATCAGCGGGCTGCCTCCGTTCCTCACCTCGGCGAGCGGCGTGAATTCCGGATTCATGATCGCGCACGTGACCGCGGCGGCGCTCGCCTCGGAGAACAAGTCGCTCGCCCATCCCGCGAGCGTCGACTCGCTGCCGACTTCCGCGAACCAGGAAGACCACGTGTCGATGGCTACATTCGCCGCGCGCCGCCTCGCGGACATGGCCGACAACACCGCCGCGATCGTGGCGATCGAGCTTCTCGCCGCCGCGCAGGGCATCGACTTCCGCCGGCCGCGCAAATCGTCGCGCACGCTCGAGGAAGCGCACGCCATCATCCGCGGCGTTGCGCCCCATCTCGACGGCGACCGCTACCTCGCGCTCGACATCGAAGTCGTGACGCCCCTTGTTCGCGCGGGAGTGTTCGAGAAATTGGTGTCAGGTACGAATTTCGCCGAAATTCGTACCTGACACCAATTTCTCAGCGCGCCTTGCCGTGGGCCTCGACCCACGAAGCGAGCATCACGGCCACTTGAATTCGCGCTTGTGCTTGCCGAATACGTGCAGGAAGAAAAGTCCCGCCACCACGATAGGCGTGATCGCGGCGAGCATCGCGCCCCAATAGGGCTGCGCGCCTTGCCCGTTCGGCCCGAGCGAGCCGATCAATCCGAGCGGCATCAGGATCACCATCAGCCAGATCCAGATGATCGTGACCCAGCGCGCGAAGCGGCTCAGCGTCCAGATTCCCCACGCGAGGAGCGCGAAGAGCGGCGCGATGATCAGCCCCACCGGCCGGTCCATGAGGTTCGCCGCGAAGGCGATGCCGATCGCGGCATAGAACGCGGCCATCGCCGCCGCCGCGAACGCGAGAAGGCGGCTGCGCGCCTTGGGCATGTAGCGCCACATCATCATGCATAGAGGATAATGCAAGAAAAGATCGCGAAGGAAATCCGCATGCCCGCACGCAAGCCCGCCCTCGCGGCCAATCCCGACCTCCTGATGGACCTCGTCGCCGCCAATCGCATCCTCGCGATGGAAGGCGTGCTCGACGCGTACGGCCATGTCAGCGTGAGAAGCGAGCGCAAGCCCGGCCATTTCTACATGTCGCGCTCCCTCGCGCCGCCGCTGGTAAAGATCGCCGACATCATGGAGCACGGCCCCGACAGCGAACCCGTCGGCGACGACCGCAAGCCCTATCTCGAGCGCTTCATCCACGGCGAGATGTACCGGCAACGGCCCGACGTGATGGCCGTGGTGCACAGCCATTCCGGTTCGGTCATCCCGTTCGGAATCACGCGCGGCAAGATGCGCCCCGTCTATCACATGGCGTCGTTTCTCTGGAGCGGAGCCCCGGTCTTCGACATCCGCAAGGTGCAGCCCGAGAACGATCTACTCATCCGCGACGGCAAGCTCGGAAGAGAGCTCGCGAAGGCGATCGGCGCGTGCGCGTGCGTGTTGATGCGCGGGCACGGCATGACCGTCGTCGGCGACAGCCTTCCCGAAGTCGTCTTCCGCTCGGTCTACACGCAGATGAACGCGAAGCTGCAGACCCTCGCCGCGCAGCTCGAAGGCCCGATCGAGTTCCTGAGCGAGATCGAAGGAAAGCTCGCCACAGCGACCAACCGGGCAACCGTCGAGCGGCCGTGGGAATTGTGGAAAGCGAAAGCAATGGCGACGCTGAAAGGCTAGCGCCCGACCTTCCCCTTCAGGCTCTCGACGATCTTCTTCGAGTCATAGGCGATGCCGTCCTTGAAGACGAGGTCGATTCGCCCGAGCTGGCGGATGTCCTCGTCGGGCTTGCCGTCGACGAGAACGAGGTCGGCGCGCTTGCCCTCGGCGAGGGAGCCCACGCGATCGTCGATGCCCTGGTAGCGCGCTCCGTTGAGGGTCGCGATGCGGATCACCTCGAGCGGCGTGAAGCCCGCCTCCACGAGTAGGCGCAGCGCCGCATGGTTACCCGGCCCCGGGAGCGTCCCGCCCCATCCCGTGGGATCGGTGCCCGCCATCAGCGTCCCTCCCGCCGCGACGAACGCCCGCTCGAAGCGCATCTCCGCTTGAAGCAGGCGCAACGCGCGTTCGCGCCGCTCGGGCGCGCCGCGATAGCGCGCCAGCCAGCGAAGCGCGGAAGTCTGGGACTCGTGGTTCAGCATCAGCAGGTCGTCGGGCCCCGGAAACCAGTCGACGATGCCCGCGGCGAATACCGCGAGGGTCGAGGTCACCGCCACCTTGTGGCGCACCAGCAAGTCGATGAGATCCTTCATTCGGGGAGAGTCGGGAGGAAGCGCGAGCAACGCATCCTCGGGAACGTCACGCGGCGGGCACAGGTCCGGCAGCTTGTCGGCGACGAAGTCGCTCGCCACCACCACGCCGTGCTCGAGGTTGTCGATGCCCATCTCGGCGGCCTCGCGGAAGGTGATCGAGCACAGGTGCCCCGTGACCTTGATGCCTCGCTGGTGCGCCGTGTCGATCGCGGCCGCGAGCACCTCGCGCGAGATGTTCTGGTAGATCTTGTAGGAGCTCACGCCCTCGTCGGCCCAGAAGTTCACGATGCGCCGCGCCTCGGCCGGATCGGCGATGGGGCGCAGCTGGAAGGCGAAGCTGCCCGGGCCGTTCACGAAGGGCGCGGTAACGCGCACCTCGGGGCCGACGAATTTCCCCTCGCGGATCATGCGCGCGGTCTCGAGGTCGTCGGTGCCGTGCATGGTGCCCGCGGTGCGGATCGTGGTCACGCCGAACGCGAGATACGCCTTGGGCGCCGCGAAGGGCTCCGAGTTGTACATCGGCGCCTCGCCGAGGACGTCGATGAAGAAGAGGTGCTCGTGCATCATCACGAGCCCCGGCACCACGGTACGCCCCTTGCCGTCGATGACCGCGTCGGCCGCCTCGCCCGCGAGCGTCTCCGATGCCGCGATGCGCTCGATCCTTCCATCGCGAATCACGATCGATTGCCCCGCCCGGGCGGGAGCGCCGGTCCCGTCGACGATGCGCACGTTGTCGATGCGGATGCTCGGCGCGTCGTGGACCACGTACTGCTTCACGCGCTTGTCGAACGTCTCCGCGCGCTGCGCGTTCGCGCCCGGCGCTGCCAGCACCACAGCCAGGCCTAGCGCCTTCGCCGCGGACAAGACGATCACATGCAGGAGTTTCATTCAAGGCTCCCGGCTGCTTTCGACGAGCGCCGCCAGCTTCTCGTCGAGGTTTGGAGAATCG
>JADGRS010000274.1 GCA_017880705.1 Burkholderiales bacterium | reverse complement strand
ATCCAGGTGTTTCGTCCGCACCAGGGCGGCGCGCTGCTGCTCGGCGCCGTGGGCCAGCTCCAGCTCGACGTGGTCGCCTATCGGCTCGAGGGCGAATACCAGGCGAGGGCGCGCATGACCCCGAGCAACTACAAGCTCGCGCGCTGGGTGAGCGCCGCCGATCCCGCGGAGCTCGCGCGCTTCATCGAGGCCAACGCCTACCGCGTGGCCTACGACGTGGTCGACGCGCCCGCGGTCCTCTACACCCACGCGCTCGAGCTCAAGGCCGCGCGCGAGATCTGGCCCAACATCCAGTTCCACTCGATGCGCGAGCATGGCGGCATGGTCGTGCACTCGCGGCTTCTCGCGGCCTAGCGAAAAGGGGTCGCAGGGCCGGGCATTGCCTATAGTGCCGACAAGCTCTAGGATCGGCCCAAACAAGATGCTGTCCCGCGCGCGCCCGCTGTTGCTTGCCCTGTCCCTGCTCGCCTCGTTCGCGAGCTGGGCGCAGAGTCTCGTCTTCATCAACCCGGGCAAGTCCGACGAGGTCTACTGGGTCACGGCGGCGCGCGCCATGCAGGCCGCCGCGGCCGACCTCGGCATGCGCCTCGAGGTGCGCTACGCCGAGCGCGACCACCTCCGCGCCATCCAATTCGCCCGCGAGATCGCGGCGCTTCCCACGAAGAAGCGGCCCGATTTCGTGATCATGTCCGACGACAACGGCACCGGCCCCGAAATGCTGCGCCTGCTGGACGCAGCCGGCGTGAAGAACTTCTTCGCGTTCAGCTCGATCTCGCCCGAAGGGCGCGTGGAGACAGGCGGGCCGCGCGAGAAATTCAAGTCGTGGCTGGGCTCCCTCGAGCCCCACGCCGAGGATGCGGGCTATTTCACGGCGAAGTCGATCATCGAGCAGGGCCGCAAGGCGAACGCGAGGCGCGCCGACGGCAAGCTCCACATGATCGCGATCGCGGGCGACCGGGCGACGCCTTCGTCGATCCGGCGCAATGCCGGCATGCAGCGCGCGGTCACCGAGGCGGGCGACGTGGTGCTCGACCAGGCCGTGTTCGCCGGCTGGGCTCGCGACAAGGCGGCCGAGCAGGCCGAGTGGCTTTTCGCGCGCCATCCCGAGGCGCGCCTCGTGTGGGCGGGCAACGACCTCATGGCGTTCGGTGCGATGCAGGCGTGGGAGAAGCGCGGCGGCGTGCCGGGCAAGGACGCCTGGTTCAGCGGCGTCAACACTTCGCGCGAGGCGATGGACGCGATCGTCTCGGGAAGGCTCGCGGCGCTCGCGGGCGGGCACTTCATCTGCGGCGCGTGGGCCGTCGTGATGATCTACGACTATGCGCACGGCCACGATTTCGCCGGCGAGGGGCTCGAGCTCGATCGCACGATGTTCACGCTCTTCGATCCCGCGCGCGCGGCGACCTACGTGGCCCGCTTCGGCGAGCAGTTCGACCAGATCGATTTCCGCCGCTACAGCAAGGCGCTCAATCCGCGCCTGAAGCGCTACGACTTCGATTTCGGGCAGCTGCTGCGATGACGCAGGCGCGCGCGCCCCAGGTGCATTTCCGGACGCTCGCCTCGTCGCTGGTGCGGCGCACGCTCGCGGTGGCGATCCTGTGCACCCTGGTGGCGGCGACGATCCAGGCGCTGCTGGTGGCGCGCGACGAACGCGCGGCATTCAGTCGCGCGCTGCGCAACATCGCCGACACGCACGTGCCGCTTCTGTCCGTCGCCGTGTGGGACATCGAGCCCGAGGCGATCCGCCGCCAACTGCAGCGGATCGCGAGCGAGCCCGAGATCGCCTACGTGCGCCTCTCGGACCGCACCGGCCACGTGTTCGAGGCGGGCGACACGCGGCTGCGCGAGCCGAAGGACGCGAACATCCTCCAGGTGCCGTATCCCGCCGGGCAGGCCGGCGCCATCGGCACGCTCGAAGTCACGGCGAACCGCGACATCCTCTTGCGCCACCTCGCCGAGAAAGTGCTCGCGGTGGTCCTGGGGTACGGGATCCTCTCGCTCGTCCTGTGCGGGCTCATCGCGATGGTCCTTCGCAACGAGCTCGAGAGGCCGCTGCGCCGCCTTGCGCGCTTCACCAGCGAGCTTTCGCCGGAAAACCTCACGCGCCCGCTCGAGCTTTCGCGCCCGGCGCGCCCCTGGCAAGACGAGATCGACCTCGTGGCTACGGGCTTCCGTACGCTGCAGGACGGGATCCAGGCCCACGTCTCGAACCTCGACGGGCTCGTCGCCTCGCGCACCGCGCAGCTCGAGGCGGCGCTCGAGGAGATTCGCGAGCTCACCATCACCGACTCGCTCACCGGCTGCTTCAACCGCCGCCACCTCGACCTGAAGCTCGCCGAGGAAGTGCTGAGGAGCCACCGCGCGAGCCATCCGCTGTGCCTCTCCGTCTGCGATCTCGACCACTTCAAGCACGTCAACGACACGCTCGGCCATCCGGCGGGAGACGAGGTGCTGCGCTGCGCCGCGGCGGTGCTACGCCGCGAGGTGCGCGAGCGCATCGACTGGGTCGCGCGCTACGGCGGCGAGGAGTTCGTGATCGTGCTCCCCAACACCGAGCTTGCGGAGGCCATGCTGATCGCCGAGCGCATGCGTCGCGCCATCGAGGAGAGCGCCTGCGAATACGGCGGCCGCGAGATTCGCGTCACGGCGAGCTTCGGCGTGACGCAATGCAGAGTCAACGACGATGGCGAAACGCTCCTCGCGCGGGCCGATGCGATGCTCTATCGCGCGAAGGCGGCAGGACGCAACCGCGTCGTCGAAGCGCCCTTCGAGACGTTCGCCGCATGAGGTAAGCTCTCCGGACGTAACAAACGGTCGCATGGGCATGGAGCGAAGTGTGCATATTGGCCCGATGAAGAGCTGGATCGCGCTCCTCGCCGCGCTGCTCATCGCGGGTTGCGGCGGTGGCGGTGGAGGAGGCGGCAGCACGGCCGCGCCGACGCCCACGTCGAGCTTCACCGACCCGGTCACCTATTCGGGCCTCTCCAACGCGTCGCTTGCGAGCGCCGCGGAGATCGTGTCGGTCACGCGCCACCAGCTCGTCGTTGGGACCGCGACTCTCAACTACACGGCGACCGCGGGGCACCTCACGGCGCTCGCGCCCGTCACCAACGCGCCGGAGGCGTCGTTCTTCTACGTGGCGTACACGCTGGACGGCGCCAGCGCCGCGACGCGGCCCGTGACCTTCTTCTACAACGGCGGCCCGGGCTCGGCGACGGTGTGGCTGCACCTGGGCTCCTTCGGGCCGAAGCGCCTCGTGGCGAGCGCGCCTTCGACGACGGTCCCGACCCCATTTCCGCTCGTCGACAACGCGCAGAGCCTCATCGACGTCTCGGACCTCGTGTTCGTCGACGCGATCGGCAGCGGTTTCTCGGAAGCGATCGCGCCCAACCTCAACCGGACGTTCTGGGGCGTGGACGCCGATGCCGCGGCGTTCCGGGATTTCGTGATCCGCTACGCCGCCGCCAACAATCGCACGGCCTCGCCCAAGTTTCTCTTCGGCGAATCCTACGGGACCACGCGCAGCGCGGTTCTCGCGCGGCTCCTCGAGAGCGCGGGCGTCCCGCTGAAGGGCGTCGTGCTGCAGTCGTCGGTGCTCAACTACAACGCGAACTGCGGGCTTTTCAGTCCGCCCCCGACGACGAGCTGCGGTTTCGTGTTGCCGACCTACGGGGCGGTGGGCGCCTATTTCAACCTCGCGACCGACGCGGCGGGGAAGAGCCTTCCCGACTATGAAGCGCAGCTGCGGCCCTTCGCGGCGACGCAATACGACCCCGCGGTACGCAACTACCTCGCCAACCCCGTGCCGCCTGACGGCGCGCTCCTCGCGCAGCTCGTCGCGAAGACCGGCGTGACGCTGTCGCGGTGGCAGTCCAACTTCAACCTCGATCCCACGACATTCCACAACGTCCTCGTGCCGGGAACGGTGCTGGGGATGTACGACGCGCGCGTCACGGCGCTCGCGGGGACGCAGCTCGCCTCCGAAGGCGATCCGTCGAGCACGTTCATCACGCCTTCCTTCACTTCGGCTATCACGCAGTACCTCACCGATCTCGGCTACACGACGCCCTCGAGCTACGTGGTCTCGAGCAACGCCATCAATCTGTGGAATTTCTCCCACGACGGCGCGACCCTTCCGGACACGATCCCCGATCTCG
Source organism: Burkholderiales bacterium (assembly GCA_017880705.1). Classification (GTDB taxonomy): domain Bacteria; phylum Pseudomonadota; class Gammaproteobacteria; order Burkholderiales; family Usitatibacteraceae; genus Usitatibacter. The sequence continues at coordinate 702 of JADGRS010000274.1, read as the reverse complement.
CGACGGCATTCGCGCTCGATCCGAAGCTGAAGGTCCTCTCGTTGAACGGCTACCACGACCTCGTCACGCCCTTCTTCGTGACCGAGAACGACATCGCGCGCCTGGGCGCCACCGCCACCACGAATGTCGCGACGCGCTTCTACAACGGCGGGCACATGACTTATCTCGACGATTCGTCGCGCGCCCTGGAGAAGGCCGATCTCGCGCAGTTCTACCAGGCGGCGCTTGCCGGCGCGGCGAAGTCCGAGGAGATGCCTGCGAGCGCGCCGCTTCCCGCGGCCGAATCCCCGCGCAGGGCGCAAGCCACGATGCCGCCCGCGGTGCTCGAGGTGTCGGTGCGCGATCCGTGGGTTCCGCCCGAGCTTCGCAACGCGGCGCGGGCCAAGGCGACGCGCGGGGAGTCGCTCGATGCGCAGGTCGAGGAGAAGCTGCGCGCCGAATTTGCCGGGATCGCGCCCAACGGCTCGCTCACGCGCGAAGAGGCGCGCGCCGCGGGGCTGGGCTTCGTCGCGGCGAACTTCGACGCGATCGACGTCGCGCGACGCGGGACGGTGCGCTTCGAGGACCTGAAGCGCTTCCTCAAGGAGCGCGGCGCGCGCCTGCCGGAGTAGGGCTCCGCCGCCGGGCGGATGTCACAATGTCGCCTTTCGGGCGGCGGTCCCTGCCATGAAGAACAAGATTTTCGAGACGATGCGCGCCATC
>JADGRS010000028.1 GCA_017880705.1 Burkholderiales bacterium | reverse complement strand
CTGCCGGACAGGTACTGGCCCATCGAGTCCATGCGCCTCATCGCCCACTGGCCCGAGACGGAGCCGGTCTTCCTCGCCAGCGAGCAGACCGTCGGAAACTCGCCGCCGGAGCCGTTCGCGCCGGGCACGTGGCTGTCGAGCATGATGCTGCTCGAGGATCCGACGGCGTTCGGGTCGATGCGCCTCGCGGACGGGCGTGTCGTGCGCTTCTACCAGCTCATTCCGCTCTACGAGGAAGAGCGCGCGATGAAGGAGCGCATGGGTACGCGAGCGCTGATCGAGGCTTTCAAGAGGAACGGCGTGAGCGACGTCATTCGCCCCGACCGCGTCAACGTCGCCTCGGCTCCGGGGGCTTGAGCGGCCGCGGGCCCTTCGCCCGCGGATTGCCACAATTCGTCGCCAACTTTCCTCGCGTGCTGCCCGGCGGCGCCCTCATCTCGCGCGGTAATGAAGGTATCGGATCCGCCGGGTCCGACTTCATCCCAGGAGCCCTTCATGCTCGCGCGTCTTCAACCCCTGGTCGCCTCGATCCGGGAATCGTTCTCCAGGCTCGCCCCCCTCCGCGGCCTCGCCGTCGTCATCGTCGCGGGCGGCATCGCCGCCTACACGGTCTACCAGCATCCGCCGGTGCGAACCGTGGGCCACGGCGAAGCGGGCGTGCGCGAGAATCGCCTCACCGGCGAGATCACGCAGTGGAGCGATGGCAGCGTGCTCGTCCTGCCGCTGGTGCACGAGATGCGCGTCTTCTCGATCCGCGACCGCACCTACCGGCCGGAGAACATGGCGAAGGCGACGGGCTCGGCGCCGCTGCAGTCCCTCGAAGGCCTCTCGCTCGGAGTCGATCTCTCGGTGCGTTACGCCATCGACCGCGCGCGGCTGCGCGAAGTCGCGGCGAAGCTTCCCGACGACATCGACGCGGAAGTGGTCGAGCCCGCGGTCGCGGGAGTCGTGTACAAGGTGTTCGCGCGATACACGGTGCGCGACATCTTCTCCACCAAGCGCGCCGAGATCCAGCAGTCCATCGAGAAGGAATTGACGGCGCGCCTCGGCGCCGACGGCATCGTGGTGCACGACGTGACGATGGGCAACGTCGACCTGCCCGCCGAATACCGCCGCGGCATGGACCAGCTCCTCGCCGAGGAGCTCGCGAGCGAGAAGATGCGCTACACGCTCGAGCTCAAGGACAAGCGCGTGAAGGAGGTCGCCCTCGAGGGCGAGGCCGAGAAGACGCGGCGCGAGAAGAACGCCGAGGCGTCGGCGCGCGAGCAGGTGATCGCGGCCAAGGGGCAGGAAGAAGCGATGAAGCACGTGCTGCCCTTCAAGCAGCGCCAGGTCGAGCAACGCCAGCTCGAGGCCGAGGCCGAGAAGCAGGCCCGCATCCGCGGCGCCGAGGGCACCGCGCAGGCGCGCCGCATCGAGGCGAGCGGCGAGTCCGACGCGCGCCAGAAGTTGGCCGATGCCGAGGCCTATCGGCTCGAGCGCGTGGGCAAGGTGAACGCCGAGCAGATGGGCCGCGAGGGCGTCATGGTGACGGCCCACCCGCTCCTCATCCAGAAGATCCTCGCCGAGAAGCTTTCCGACAAGGTGCAGGTGATCATCGCGCCCCCGGGCGACGGCGTCATCACCGCGGCGCTCCTCGGCGGGAAGAAATGACATGGGCGCGATCTTTCGTGTCGCCGCTTGCGCGCTCGCTCTTCTTCTCCCGGCGGCTGCGGTTGCGGGCGAGAGCCTCGCGATCGTGGTCGGCGACCAGACGGCGCTGCGCCCCGCGCCGCGCGATTCGGCCAAGCCCCATGCGCTCCTCTCGCAAGGCGAGGCACTCGAGATCCGCGGCGAGCGCATGGACTACCTCCAGGTCTACGATCACCGGCTCGAGCGCGGCGGATTCGTAGCCACGAAGCAGGTGAGACGCGTGACGCTCGATGCGGCGGGAGCACCCGAGCTCCTCTCGGTGGTGCGCTTCCTTCGCGACACGTCCGGACAGGAAGCGCTCGGCATCGCCTACGCCGCGGCGTATCTCCAGGCGGCCCCCGCCGAATCCATCCGCGGCACGGACGGCGCGGAAGCGCTGGATGCGCTCGGCACCTTTGCCGATCGCCTGGCGCGGCGCGCATCCTCGGGCGGCGCCACGAGCAAGGCGGCGCAGGCGGCGCTCTCCGGCCACTTCGAAGTCGCGATGCAATACGGAATCGTCTACACCACCTTCGAGCGCGACGGCCGGATGGCGATCTGCTACGACGGCGATGCGTTTCGCCGCGTGCTCGACCTGGGCCGGGGCGACTCCGCGCAACGCGCCCGCGCCGCGCTCGCGCTCACGCGCCTCGAGTGCTCCACCGGCGACCTGAAGCCCACCGAGCGGCGCGTGGCGGACGAAGCGCGCGCGCAGCTCCTCGATGCCATCGACGTGAAGGGACTTCCGCCGTACCTGGGCAACCGCGTGCACATGCGTCGCGCCGCGGTCTGGACGAGCCTTGCCTACCTGCGCACGCGCCGCGGCGAGCCCGCGCAGGCCGCGGCCGCTCGAGCCCTCGACGAGCTCGGGCGGGTCAGCAAGGAAGAGCTCACCGACGACGACAAGCGCATGTACGCGGACGCCGCGATGCGCGTGAACGCTTCGCGCTGGGCGTCGCTGCCCGGCGCGGCTCCCGGCGTGGCCAAGAGCGGCGACCGGCCGCGCCTCGTGAGCGCGCCGGGCCACGCGGGTGAGACCTGCGTATTCCTCGTGAGCGCCAAGCGCGACGTCGCCAACCCGCTCGCGAAGCGTTGCACCTACGGCATCGTCTGGGAAGCCTCCGCGACGATGAATCGCGAAGGCAACGCGCTCGCCGTCGCGGTCCAGCACACCGAGGCGTGGCGCGAGATGTGGGTCTTCCGCAAGGCCGGCGCGGAGTGGAGCGTTCGCATCCTTCCTCCGGCCGCCACCGCGCCGGGCGTCGGCTACGCGGAGTTCGCGGGATGGATTCCCGGAGGAAAGCAGATGCTCGTCGCGCGCGAGGCGTCGGGAGAGGGCCGCTACAAGCGAAGCTACGAGCTGCTGCGCGTCGACACGCTCGCGACGATCGGCACGGCGGCGGACCCGGCGCTCCTTCCGGCGTTCCAGCGATGGCAGGATCCGGCGTGGAAGCAGGCGAGCGTCAGCCTGCGCTGAAGGCGATCAGGGCTTCCTGCGAAAGCGAAACACGCCGAGGCTGCCCAGGAGGTTCGGCAAGATGGAAACGGTGCGGCCTTCGTGCAGCACGCGCTCGTCGAGGATCTCGGCTCCCACCGTCACGCACAGGTCCTCGAAATCCTTCACCGTGCACAGGTGGATGTTGGGCGTGTCGTACCACTTGTAGGGGAGCGCCTTCGATTCTGGCATGCGACCGCGCAGGATGTCGAGGCGGTGGCGCCAGTAGCCGAAGTTGGGGAACGTCACGATCCCCTCGCGCCCCACGCGCAGCATCTCGTTCAGGACGCTCTCGGCGTTGCGCATCGCCTGGAGCGTCTGCGAGAGGATCACGAAGTCGAAGCTGTTGTCCTCGAAGCTCGCCAGGCCGCTCTCGATGTCGGTCTGCAGGACGTTGACGCCGTTCTTCACGCTCGCGAGCACATTCCCGTCGTCGATCTCGATGCCGTAGCCCACCGCCGCGTTGGTCGCGGCGAGGCCGGCCATGAGCACGCCGTCGCCGCAGCCCAGGTCGAGGACGCGCGAGCGCTCCGGGATCCACGAGGCGATGAGGTCGTAGTCGTAGCGTTGCATCACGCGCCTCCCCGCTCGCTGGCGTACGCGCTCATCTCCTCGATCTCGCCCTTCGCGAGCTGCAGCGGCGCCGCGCGGTCGCCGACGCCGATCTCCGTGGCGATGTTGTCGACGTATGCGGCGATGAGCTGGTGGTAGCGCGCATCGTCGAGGAGGAATGCGTCGTGGCCGTGGGGCGCGTCGATCTCCGCGTAGGTGACCGCCTTCTTCGAGGCGACGAGGGCTTTCACGAGCTCGCGCGAGCGTTGCGGCGGAAAGCGCCAATCGCTCTTGAAGGACGCGACGAAGAATCCCGCCCGCGCCGCCGACAGCGCGCGCGCGAGGTTACCGCCGGACTCCTTCGCGGGATCGAAATAGTCGAGCGCCTTCGTCATCAGCAGGTAGGTGTTCGCGTCGAACACCTGCGCGAACTTGTCGCCCTGGTAGCGAAGGTACGACTCGATCTCGAACTCCACGTCGTAGTTGAAGCCGAGCTCGCTTCGCTTGAGGACGCGCCCGAACTTCTCCATCAGCATGTCCTCGGAAAGGTACGTGATGTGGCCCAGCATCCGCGCGAGCTTCAATCCCCGCGCGGGCACCGCCTTGTGCGCGTAGAAATTGCCGCCGTGGAAATCGGGATCGCTGACGATCGCCTGGCGCGCGACGTCGTTGAAAGCGATGTTCTGCGTGGACAGCCGCGGCGCGGCGGCGATGACGAACGCGTGCCCGATGCGGTCGGGAAATGTGAGCGTCCACTGCAGCGCCTGCATGCCGCCCAGCGATCCGCCGATGGCGCCCGCGAGCTTCGTGATGCCGAGGCGATCCATGAGGCGCGCCTGCGACACGACCCAGTCCTCCACGGTCACCACGGGGAACGCCGCGCCGTAGGGCTTGCCGGTCGCGCGGTCGATGGAGGCGGGCCCCGTCGATCCATGGCATCCGCCGATGTTGTTCACGCCGATCACGAAGAAGCGGTCGGTGTCGATCGCCTTGCCGGGGCCGATGAGGTTGTCCCACCAGCCGACCTTCTTCGGATCGTCGGCGTAGAAGCCCGCGACATGGTGGCTTCCCGACAGCGCATGGCACACGAGGATCGCGTTGGACCTGTCGGCGTTGAGCTTGCCGTACGTTTCGTAGACGAGCTCGTACGAGGCGAGGGTTTTCCCCGCCTTGAGGATGAGGGGCTCGAGGAAGCCGGCGCGCTGCGCCACCGCGGCTCCCACCGAGCGAGGATCGAGATCGCTCATGTGGAAATAAGAAACCCGACGGACTTGAAGGTCGTGTCGGGTTTTTGGCGCCGCCACTCGCTTTAGCCGTATTTGTTAAGCGCCCGCAAGCTGAGGTCAAATTGGCGCTGAATATCCATTCTATGCCGATGCTGGACCGGCTTCAAGGCGGCACGGCCCAGCACGCGTTCCCACCCGCGCGGGTAGGCGATCGCGGGGTCCAGGCGGATATCATCTCGCATCGTCGCAGATCGAAAGGACTCACGTGCGCTTCATCCTCGCAGCCCTCCTTGTTGCCGCCATCGGCTCCGCCAGCGCCGCCGACGAAGATCGCGTCTACGCGATCGCCTCGCTTCTCGGCGACGGCCTGTCGGTCGTGGTGCGCGAGAACACCACCGGCAGCAACATCAACAGGAATGCGCGCACGTTCCTCAGGCTCGAGACGCCGGCGCTCGACCGCGCTGCGCTGTTCGCGGCCGATGACGCGATCAAGGGTGCCTCGCCGGGCGCGAAGAGGGTGATGCTCGAGGTCCATGATCCGGAGGTCTACGCCGCGCAGTCCCGAGCGCTCGACGAAGGAGGAGACATCCGCCCCGTGCTGCTCACGCTCGGGGCGACCCTGGCCCAGTCGAAGGCGACCCATCTCGTGCTCTTCACCAAGCAGCGCCACGAAGCGATGCTGCGTCTGCGGGACGGGAACGTCGGCAACGGCCGCCTCGAGGGGCTCGGATTCTACGTGGACCGCGCGATGAGGATGCAGAACCCGGACACCGGCGAATACTACCTGGGGTTCCTGTCGCCCTTCGCGTATTTCCGCGTATCGCTCATCGAAGTCGCTACAGGAAAGCTGCTCGGCGAGGAATCGGTCTACGCCTCCGACGCCCATGCGAGCACCAGCAACATCCACCCCTGGGATACGCTCACCTCCCAGGAGAAGATGGGCGCCCTGCAAACGATGGTGCGGCAGGAGGCGGGGCGCGTCGTGACCACGTTGCTGCAGCGGAGGTAGCGCCGCGAGCTCGTGCGGGCGACCGCCTAGCTGTTCAGCTTCTCGATGAGCGCCTGCATCTTCTCGGGCTCGTCGGCCCTGAGGATGCGTGCGACGATGGGCGAGATGTCCGGCAGGCTCGTCATCAGCACGCGCTGCTTCACGCCGAGCAGGTGCGCCGGGTGCATCGAGAAATGCCGCAGCCCGAAGCCGAGCAGCATGCGCGTCAACTCGACGTCGCCCGCCATCTCGCCACACACCGCGACCGGCTTCTCGTGTTGCTGCGCGGTGCGGATGACGCCGGCGATCAGCGCGAGCACCGCGGGATGCAGGGGATCGTACAGGTGCGCGACCTTGTCGTCGGCGCGGTCGATGGCGAGCGTGTACTGGATGAGGTCGTTGGTGCCGATCGAGAGGAAATCGAGCTTCCTGATGAACATCGGCAGCGCGATCGCGGCCGCGGGGACCTCGATCATTCCGCCCACGGGCACGTAGTCGTCGAACTTCACGCCCTCGTCGCGCAGCTGCTCCTTGGCCTGCTTCACCGCCGCGAGCGCCTGCGACAGCTCGTTCCACGTGGTGAGCATCGGGATCAGGATCAGCACCTTGCCGTGCCGCGAGGCCCGCAGGATCGCGCGCAGCTGCGTATTGAAGACCTGCGGCTCGGCGAGGCAGTAGCGGATCGCGCGCAGCCCCAGCGCCGGATTGGTCACCGGGTCGTGGTCCTGCTGGCCCTCGACCGTCTTGTCGGCGCCGAGGTCGAGCGTGCGGATCGTGACCGGCAGCCCCTTCAGGCCCTCGACGACTTCCCGGTACGCCTCGTATTGCTCGTCCTCGTCGGGGAGGTCGCGGCGATTCATGAAGAGGAACTCGCTGCGGAAGAGGCCCACCCCCGTCGCGCCGCTCGCCTTGACGCTCTCGACGTCGGAAGGCAGTTCGATGTTCGCGTAGAGCTGCACCGGCGTCCCGTCGAGGGTCGCCGCGGGCGCGCTCTTCAGCCGCTTCAGCTTGTCGCGCTCGAGCCGCGCCTGGTTCTGCTTCAGCCGGTACTCGGCGAGGACGCTGCGGTCCGGGTTGACGATCACCACGCCCTGGGTGCCGTCGATGATGATGAGCTCGTCCTCGTGGATGAACGAGCGCGAGTGGTGCAGCGCCACGATCGCGGGGATGTTCATCGAGCGCGCGATGATCGCGGTGTGCGAGGTGGCGCCGCCGAGGTCCGTGACGAAAGCGGCGAACGGGTGCTGGCGGAAGAGGATCACGTCCGCGGGCGACAGGTCGCGCGCCACGAGGATCGAGGCGTCCTCGCGCACCGGCTTGATCGCGATGCGCCGCTGCGTGCCGGCGAGCGCGCCGAGGATCCGCTCGGCCACCTGGCGCACGTCGTCCTCGCGCTCCTTGAGGTACGGATCCTGGATGTCGCCGAACTGTGCGAGGAGCTCGTCCAGCTGCGCGCGCAGCGCCCACTCGGCGTTGCAATGCTGCTCGCGGATGATGTCGCGCGGCGCTTCGGAGAACGCGGCGTCGTCGAGGAGGAGCCGGTGCACGTTCACGAACGGCGCGAGCTCCGCCGACGGTCCGTGGCGCACGCTGTCGGAAAGCTCGCTCAGCTCGTCGCGCACCTCCTTCACCGCGCGATCGTAGCGGCGCTGCTCGCGGATCACCTCGAGGCCCGTGATCTCGTAGTGGTCCACCTCGGCCGACATGCCCGCGAACAGGTGCGCGTGCCCGATGGCGATGCCGCCGGAGACGCCGATGCCGTGCATGGTGAAGCTCACGCTCGAGGCGGTCGCGGCGCGCGAGCCCTCGGCTGTCATGTCACGCGCCCTCGCCGAACTTGTCGCTGAAGAGCGCCTCGATCGCGTCGATCGCGGCGAGCTCGTCGGCGCCGTCGGTCTCGAGCTCGATGGTCGACCCGAGGCCCGCCGCGAGCATCATCACGCCCATGATGCTCTTGGCGTTCACGCGCCGACCGTTGCGCGCGATCCAGACGCTCGACTGGTACCTCGAGGCCAATTGCGTGAGCTTGGCGGACGCGCGCGCGTGCAGGCCCAGCTTGTTCGAGACCTGGATGGTGCGCTTGATCACTGCGCCTCCATCCGCATCACGCCTTCGATCGCGCCCGAGAGCGCCTTCTCGAGGAGCGATTCGAGCGGCTCGTTTCGATAGGTGAGCGCCCTGATCAGCATCGGGAGGTTCACGCCGGCGGCGCCCTCGACCTTGCCGGGCTTCAGGAGCTTCACCGCGATGTTCGAGGGCGTCGCGCCGTAGATGTCGCTCAGGACCAGGACGCCCTGGCCCTGATCGAGGAAGCGGATGAGGTCTTCGGCCACCGGCAGGATCGCGTCCGGGTCGTCGTGCACCGTCACCCCGAGCTGGCGCAGGAACAGGGGGCGCTTGCCGAGCACGTGGCTCGCCGAATGGATCAGCGACTCGCCGAACGTGCCGTGGGACACGATGAGGATTCCGATCATGGAAATTGGTGTCAGGTACGCATTTTTTGACCGTCTGAGATAATAAGACACACTCGCGCGGTTGTACGCAGAATCCGTACCTGACACCAATTTCCATCCGACACCGTTTTCATGGTCGCCAAGCCCAGGCCCACCGAGATCACCCTGCACCAGCAGTCGGGAATGCTCGACCTGGCGTTCGACGACGGGCGCAAGTTCTCGCTGCCGGTGGAATACCTGCGGGTCTTCTCGCCCTCGGCCGAGGTGCGCGGCCACGGGCCCGGGCAGGAGGTGCTCCAGGTGGGCAAGCGCAACGTCGGCGTGAAAGCGGTCGAGCCGGTGGGCGTGTACGCGGTGAAGTTCGTCTTCAGCGACGGCCACGACACGGGCATCTACTCGTGGGACTACCTGCACGAGCTGGGCACGAAGCACGAGTCCAACTGGAAGACCTATCTCGCCCGCCTCGAGCACGCGGGCAAGAGCCGCGACCCATGACGGACAAGACCACGCATTTCGGCTACGAGAACGTATCCGAGGACGAGAAGGCAAGGCGCGTCGGCGCGGTCTTCAAGTCCGTGGCGCCGAGCTATGACGTGATGAACGACCTCATGTCGCTCGGCCTGCACCGGGTATGGAAGCGTTTCGCGCTCGAGCTCTCGGGAGTGCGCCCGGGATCGCGCGTGCTCGACGTGGCCTCGGGCAGCGGCGACCTCGCGCGCGCCTTCGCGAAGCGCGCGGGGCCGGAAGGCGAGGTGTGGATGACCGACATCAACGCGGCGATGCTTTCCGTCGGGCGCGACAAGATGATCGACGCGGGAATCTTTCCGCCGCTCGCGATCTGCGACGCGGAGAAGCTGCCTTTCCGCGACGATGCCTTCGATTGCGTGTCGGTCGCCTTCGGCCTTCGCAACATGACCCACAAGGACCGCGCGCTGGCGGAGATGACGCGCGTCGCGAGACCCGGCGGGCGCGTGATCGTGCTCGAGTTCTCGCGCCCGTGGAAGCCCCTCGAGCGCGCCTACGACGCGTACTCGTTCTCGATCCTGCCGGCGCTCGGCAAGTACATCGCGAAGGACGAGGCCGCGTACCGCTATCTCGCCGAGTCGATCCGCATGCATCCCGACCAGGAGACGCTCAAGTCGATGATGGAATCGGCGGGGCTGATGAAGGTCGAGTATTTCAACCTCACCGCGGGCGTCGTCGCGCTGCATCGCGGGTACAAGGCATGATGGGGCTCTTCACGCGTCCGGCGACGCGCGCCGTCAATCACGTGCTGCGCTCGGCCCCGGTCGCGATGGAGCGACTGCAAAGGCACGCCGGGCGCACGGCCGTGTTCCAGTTGGGGCCGATGACGCTCGGCTTCACCGTGCAGACGACCGGCCAGGTGGCCGCCGCCCTTCCCGGGGCCGCGCGCGACCTCGAGGTGCGCATCTCGCCATTCCTGCTGCCGCGCATCGTCGCCAACGAAGAGGCCGCGTTTCGCGAGATCGAGATGAAGGGAGACATGGAGTTCGCCCAGGAGGTGTCGTATCTCGCGGCGAACGTCACCTGGGACTTCGAGGAAGACCTCTCCCGGGCGGTGGGGGACATCGCGGCGCATCGCATCGTGTCCGTCGCGCGCCAGATCGGCCGGTGGGGACGCGATGCGCCGCTGCGCCTGGCGCAGGGAGCCGCCGAGTACTGGACCGAGGAGTCGCCCCTCATCGCGACGCGCGTGAAGATCGATTCGTTCGTGGAGGGCGTCGCGGAGCTTCGCGACGCCGTCGAGCGCCTCGCCAAGCGCGTCGAAAAATTAAGCTAGGGCTCCTGCTGATCGCCGTGTCCGCCGGCGCCTTCGGGGCGATGGCGATCTTCGCGCGCGCCGCGTACGCGGGCGGGGCCGACGTGCTGGGCGTCCTCATCGGGCGCTTCACGATTGCCGGCGCAATTCTCTCGATCATCATGGTGGCTTCGCGGCGGCCTTGGCTTCGCGGCCGGCCGTTGCTCGCCGCGATCCTCATGGGCGCGATCGGCTACGTCGGCCAGGCCGTGTGCTACTTCGCCGCGCTGAACCACGCGTCGGCGGGATTGGTGGCGCTCCTGCTCTACGCCTATCCCACGCTGGTGTGCCTCCTCGCCGCGGCGTTTCTCGGCGAACGCCTCACCCGCAGGCGGCTCGCGTTGCTCGCGGCGAGTTTCGCGGGGATCGCGCTGACGCTGGGCGGCGGCCACGGCACGGCCGAGGGCATCGCGCTCGGGCTCGGCGCCGCGGCGCTCTATTCGGTCTACATCGTGGTCGGAGCGCGCGAGCTCGTGAACGCCGATCCCGTGGCGAGCGGCACGATCGTGTGCCTCTCCGCGGCCGCGACGCTTCTCGCCGCGAGCCTCTTTCGCGAGCCGCACTTTCCGGGCGTGTGGTGGAGCTGGGCGGCGCTCGCCGCGATCGCGCTCGTGTCCACGGTGATAGCGATCATGGCTTTCTTCGCGGGACTCAGGCGCGTCGGCCCCGCGAGGGCCTCCATCGCTTCGACGCTCGAGCCGGTGGTCACGGTCGCGCTCGCGTGGACGCTGCTGGGCGAGTCGCTCTCGCCGATCCAGATCGCGGGAGGGGCCCTGGTGCTCGCCGCTGCCGCCTCGCTCGCCGTCAGGGCCTGAGCGCAAGGAACTCCCGGCGGGTTACAAAGGCAATTTTGGAAGCGGATTGATATCGGGGAAAATGAGCTTCGAGCCGCGTTCCATGGCGGACGCTTCAGGGAGTCACCGATGTACGCATGTCCGTGGTGCGAGCGCAAAGTCTTCTCGTTCTGGCAGAAGCAATCGCTCGGTCCGAGCAAGACGCTGCAATGCACGGGATGCAAGCGGCGCGTGAGCGTCTCGTGGCTGCATGCGCATCTCGCGGCGCTCCCGATGTTCGTGTTCGCGATATGCGGGCTGTGGTTCGTCGGCGACGCGTTCAACTCCAGGATCTTCGCGCTCGCGGGCGCGCTCGGCGGCGTGGTGCTCGGCATGATGGTCATGATGCCGCTCTACCACTACATCGTGCCGCTGGTGAAGCCGGATCGCCGCTAGAGAATAGGCGATCCGTCCTCGCGAAGGCGGGGACCCAGACAGCTCAGCCGCACATTCCGGTCCAGCCGCAAGCGCTGCAGAAATCGCAGCCGTCCTTGCGGATGACGGTGTAGTTGCCGCACTCGCGGCAGCGCGCGCCTTTCATGACCGCCGGGTCGCCGGCCGCCCGGGGCGCCTCGAGGACACCCATCTCGCGCGTCGGATAGCCGCGCTCGTCGAGCACGCCCAGCATCGCGTAGCGGTGAATCACCAGGCGCGCGAGGTACGCGACCGTCGAAGGCCAGTTCTGCTGGCGGCGCTCGCCGGGAACGAACGCCATGAAATCGCCGAGGGGCTCCGAGTAGTCGAGGAGCTTGCGCAGCTTCATCCCGATCCATGCGGGATCGACCACGCGCATGTCGAGCGAGAGGATGCGCGTGAGGCCGTCGAGCGCCCGCGGGTAGTGGCCCGAGAGCCAGATCGAATAGGGACGCGTCGCGCCGTCGGGAAGGTGCACCTCCTTCAGTCCCAGCACGAACTCGTCGCCAGAGGCCGGATTCGCGATGTCGACGGTCCACGAGAGCGTGCCGTCGGCGCCGGTGCGCGGCTCGTCGATGCTGAACATGTGATCGAGGACCGGCGTCGCGCCCGGGGAATCGAAGGTGTTCAGCTGCTCGCAGCGCCAACGCACCGCCTGCGCCATCGCGGAGACCACGCCGGGCACGCGGCGCTTCTCGCCGTGCGGGGGAAAGTACATGTCGAACGAATCGTCGCCCACGGTGCTCGCGAGGACGTCCAGCTTCATCTTGAGCCATTCGCGGTCGTCGGCGCGCATGTCCATCGAGAGGGTCTTCGCGACGGCACCCAGGCCCCGCGGCTGCTCCGCGCCGTTGACCCACACCTCGAACGGGAAGGTGCGCCCCGCCTCGTCGACCTGGCCGACGAAGAGCGCGAAGCGGCCGAACGGCGAGTCGATCATGTAGGTCCACGCGAGGTTGCCCTCGGGCATCTCGGGGCGGCCCGGCCAGCGAAGGCTGGTGAGAACCGGCCGGGGCAGCGCCTTGATCGAGAGGCGGCGGTTCGCCCCGTCGCCGGAGAGCTGCATCGCGTCCTTGGCGGGCCCGTCAGGCGTGAGCACCGCGCCCAGCACCTTGTTGGGCCGATAGGTCGCGAGGCCCTTGAGGCCCGACTTCCAGGCCTTCATGTAGAGGTCCTCGAATTGCGCGTAGGGATAATCCTCGGCGACGTTCACCGTCTTCGAGATGCTCGTGTCGACGAACGGCGCGACCGCGGCGACCATCGCCTCGTGCGCATCGGCCGAGATCTCGAGCGCCGTCACGAAATATTCGGGCAGCTTCGCCTCTTCGCCGTGCAGGTGGCGATAGAGCCGCCACGCGTGGTCCTCGACGCGGAACTCCTTGTGCGTGCCGTCGGCCATGCGCTTCTTGCGCGTGTACGTCCACGAGAACGGCGGCTCGATGCCGTTGGAGGCGTTGTCGGCGAAGGCGAGGCTGATGGTGCCGGTAGGCGCGATCGCCAGGAGGTGCGAATTCCTGATGCCGTGCTGCCGGATGCGATCCTTCATCTCGTTCGGCAGGCGCGATGCGAAGTTTCCACCGGACAGGTAGAGGTCCTTGTTGAACATCGGAAACGCGCCGCGCTCGCGCGCGAGCTCGATCGACGCATGGTAGGCGCGGTCGCGCATGAACTCGGTGATGTGCGCCGCCGCGGCCCGCGCCCCATCGGTGTCGTAGCGAAGGCGCAGCATCACGAGCGCGTCGCCGAGCCCGGTGTATCCGAGGCCCACGCGGCGCTTCGCCTTCGACTCGTCGTCCTGCTGCCGCAACGGCCACGGCGTCACGTCCAGCACGTTGTCGAGCATCCTCGTGGCGACTTCCACGACCGGCGCAAACGCGTCGAAATCGAAGCGCGCGCGTTCGGTGAAGGGATCGCGCACGAATCGCGTGAGGTCGATCGATCCGAGGCAGCAGCACCCGTAGGAAGGCAGGAACTCTTCCGCGCAGGGGTTGCAGGTCTCCAGGGTCTCGCAATAGTGGAGGTTGTTGTCGCGATTCACCCGGTCGAGGAACAGGATTCCGGGCTCGGCATGATCGTAGGTGGACCGCATGATCTGGTCCCACAGGTCGCGCGCGCGCACCTTGCGATAGACCCACAGCCCGTCGCCGCGCTGGTACGCGCCCGCCTGCCTCACGTCCGCCGCGGGCTCGGCCTTGTGAACGAGCTCGATGTCGCGATCCGACTCGACCTCCCGCATGAACGCGTCCGTCATGCCGACCGAGAGGTTGAAGTTGGTGAGCTTGCCAGTGTCCTTCGCGTGGATGAAGCGCTCGATGTCAGGATGGTCGCAGCGCAGCACGCCCATCTGCGCGCCGCGGCGCGCGCCCGCCGATTCCACGGTCTCGCACGACTGGTCGAAGACGCGCATGTACGAGACGGGCCCGCTCGCCCGCGAGTTGGTGCCGCGGACGTGCGCGCCTTCGGGGCGGATCGAGGAGAAGTCGTAGCCCACGCCGCCTCCGCGGCGCATCGTTTCCGCGGCCTCGGCGAGGGCCGTGTAGATCCCGGGCTTGCCGTCGACCACTTCCGTGATCGAATCGCCGACCGGCTGCACGAAGCAGTTGATGAGGGTCGCGGTGAGCGACGTGCCCGCGGCCGAGTTGATGCGGCCCGCGGGAATGAAGCCGAGCTCCTGCGCCTCGAGGAACTTCGCTTCCCAATGGACGCGTTTCGCCTCGGGCTCGACCGAGGCGAGGGCGCGCGCCACGCGCGCGCGCACTTCCCCGGCCGTGGTCTCGCCGTCCTTCGCGTATTTCTCGAGCAGGACCTCGCGCGAGATCACCTGCTCGGGGAGGGTGTCGACGGTCCGCGGCTCGCGCGGGGGCTGGATGGTCTGTGCCATGATCAATATTTTATCCCTTGGAGACTCGGATGGCCCGCGAAATTGCGACCCTCGCAGGGGGATGCTTCTGGTGCCTCGAAGCCGTCTTCGACCAGTTGAAGGGCGTCGAGTCGGTGGAGTCGGGCTACATGGGCGGCAAGACGCCCAAGCCCACTTACGAGGAGGTCTGCGGGGGGGCGAGCGGCCATGCGGAGGTCGTGCAGGTCGCGTTCGACCCCGCGGTGATC
>JADGRS010000273.1 GCA_017880705.1 Burkholderiales bacterium | reverse complement strand
AGTAGCTGAAGGACAACCCATAACACGGCGATCCACTGACCAACACACGAAAGGAACCAGCCATGAAAACGCTTCTGTTGAATGACATCCAGCAAGTGGGCGGGGGCGGCCCACTCGATACGATTGCGTCCGTGATCGTGATCTTGCAGACGGCCTACGATGTCGGAGCGTCGTTCGCGCAGGATAACGGCGGGCCCTCCGCGGCCGATTGGTGCGCAAGCGTGGGCTACAATTATTAGTAGCTGAAGGACAACCCATGGTGGCCGGTGCGATTGGACGCGAGTTGATTGTCGAATACTTCGATCGAGCAACCCGTCGCTTTCGGTCGCCGTGGGTCTTCTACCCTGCGGTGATTGCCGCAGTGATCCTCCCGATGCTCGTGGTCGTGACCTTGTCCGACCTCGCCGGCGAGCCTTCGGGTGGCTCGGCAGACTTACTCCGCTTTTTGATGACGCGCGGCGGCCCCGCGGTTTTCATCGTGATCGTCGTCACCCCCTTGATCGAGACGTTCATGATGTGGGCCGTCATCGCAATATCGATTTCCCTATCGCGCAACAGCGACCTGGCGATTGTTCTTTCAAGTGCCATTCTGATGTTGCTGCATCGCCCCGGAGGCGTCGGCAAGGCAATCGCGATTGCATGGCCCTTTCTGGTTTGGGGGGCCCTGCTGCTATCCCGCAGGTTCGAGAGCAGGGCGCGCGCGTTCGTGACCGTGTGGTGCCTGCACGCAGCACATAACGCAGTGACGATCTCGCTCGTTTTCACGACCGTCAATACTTAACTCGGGGCCGTCGCCGAAAATACTCCGTACAGAGTATTCCCGGTGCGCCGCGCGGCCGCTAGCCTGACATCTCCTCAAACGCACCTTCAGGAGACAATCATGAAACAGCTATCGCAAGTCGATGTCGAGCAAGTCACCGGTGGCGGCATTATCTATCCGCCTCCGTCTCCGCTCCCCCCGGCTCCGGCCCCGGCTCCCTTTCCCATCCCCGATCCCATTTATCCGCCGCCGATTTTCCATCAGGACGTGTAGCAAAGGGGCGCTGCGCAAATTCATTGGCGAGCGGAGCAGGGCGTCGTGCGTTGCGGCGCCCTTCTTCATTCTGGGTTCTGCCGTGCGTCCTCAATACTCCGTGCAGAGTATTCTCCCCGCGCGCTGCCACGACTAGTCTGAGATCCGCTGCGTCACGAGAGAACGCGTTCGTGAAGCCGCCGTCGTTTTCCACATGCCTACTCACGAAAGGAAAATCATGAAACAGATCTCGCAGTCGGAAGTTCAGCAGGTCGCCGGAGGCACTTTTGTTACCGTTGATGTGGCAGTGGCACTCTACAACGCGCTTGACTCGATGGTCCCGGGCAACCCTCCGAGCGATTGGATGGAGGTTGCTGGCTATAGTCAGTACTAGGATCTCGGGTTCAAGCGAGCTGTCGCAGGTGAAGCGCGGTTACTCTCGGAGCGGCCTTAGCGCTCCGAGGGAGCCGCAAAAGTGTTCCGCCATCCGCGCCATGAAGGCCGCGTTCTGCAACGCGCCCTTGATGCATGAGCGGGCCCGCAGGAAGCGAGGTTTCCCGGATCGCCGGGCGATCGGCCGCGAAATACTCCGTGCAGAGTATTCTTCGCGCCGCTCGCCGCCGCTAGTCTTGTGTCTCCTGCATCGCGAAACGAACAAGTCTGAAGCCGCTCTCGCAGGACGGTACGCGGGAATGCACGCATCGAATTCCGGACCACAACCCACGAAAGGAGATCACCATGAAACAGCTATCGCAAATCGAAGTCCAGCAGGTCGCAGGCGGTGACAGCATTCCCCTTCTTATTCCATTCCCGTTGCCGGGTCCCACGTGTCCGCCCGTCCACGACGACGTCTAGGGGTCGGGTCGGCGATGGCGCCGTGCGCGGCGCCATCGCTGCGTCGCTCCAAAATACTCCGAGCAGAGTATTCATCGCGGCGGACGCCATGGCTACTCTGATCGCTCGTTCAAGTTAACCCGATCAAGGAGACATTCGTGAAACAGCTATCGCAATGGGACGTTCAGCAAGTTTCAGGCGGGCAAGACGGCGACCAGCCGGTGATCGGTGTGATCGCAAGCCCGCTGCCGTATCCCGTACCGGCGCCCGTGGCTCCGTATCCCCGCCTGATCCAGGGCCCGATCGGATACGAGCCCTGAGCGTCGGCAGTAAGCCATCGAGAAGGTCATCGCCGGCGCGGCTTGCGCTCGCTGCGCCGGCGATAACAGCAATGGAGGGGTAGGACATGGCTCGCTCGGGTGTTAAGGTGCGCATACTGCAAGAGGGGGTGAAGAAATGAACCGAGCGATCCGCGCTGTTTCGCATCTCGTTGCCTGCTGGCTGATTGCACTACCCGCGCTCCTCGTCGCGGCGCAACAGGTTGCCCTTCCGTCGGGCGTGGAAAGAGTGACGGCGGCGGAGGGCATCACCGAATACCGCCTGCCCAACGGCCTGCGCGTGCTGCTCTTTCCCGACAACTCCAAGCCTACCGTCACTGTGAACGTGACCTATCTCGTCGGATCGCGCCACGAGAACTACGGCGAGACCGGAATGGCGCACCTTCTCGAGCACCTCGCCTTCAAGGGAACGCCGCGCAACCCGAAGATGGCCGAGCAGTTCAACGCGCACGGCGCGAAATGGAATGCGAATACGAGCTTCGACCGCACCACCTACTTCGAGACTTTCGCGGGCACGGAGGAAAACCTCAAATGGGCTCTCGAGCTCGAGGCGGACCGGATGGTGAACTCGAACATCGCGAAGAGCGACCTCGACACCGAAATGACGGTAGTGCGCAACGAGTACGAGCGCGGCGAGAACGAGCCCGGCCAGGTGCTCTTCAAGCGGCTGCAGAGCGTGGCCTTCGACTGGCACAACTACAGCAATTCTCCCATCGGCAACCGCTCCGACATCGAGAACGTCGCGATCGAGAACCTGCGCGCGTTCTACCGGATGTACTACCAGCCGGACAACGCGGTGTTGCTCGTCGCGGGAAAGTTCGAAGAGGGCAGCGCGCTTGCAATCATCGCGGGCTCATTCGGCGCCATCCCGAAGCCCGCGCGCGCGCTTCCCAAGCTATGGACCGTCGAGCCCACCCAGGACGGGGAACGAACCTTCATCGTGCGGCGCAAGGGAGAAGTGCAGATCGTCTCCGTGTCGTACAAGGTTCCCGGCGCGCTGCATCCCGATAGCGAGGCCTTCGGCCTCGGGGGCCCAATCCTCGCGGGAGCGCCCGCAGGCAGGCTTCACAAGGCCCTTGTGGAAACGGGAAAGGCCGTGGCCGTCGGCGCGCGAGGTGGCAGCACTCTCGATCCGGGCTTGATGACCTTCATCGCCGTGTTGAAGAAGGACGGCTCGATCGAGGAGGCGCAGAAAGTCCTCATCGAGACCGTGGAAAGCTTCGCCGATGCGCCCCCGACCGAGGAGGAGATGGCGCGCACGCGCACGCAGCTCACGAAAGGATTCGACCAGGCGTGGAGCTCCTCGGAGACGATGGCCTCGGTGATGGTCGAGATGACCGCGCTCGGCGACTGGCGCATCTTCTTCCATGAGAGGGATCGAATCGCGAAGATCACGGCCGCGCAAGTCGCCGATAGCGCCCGCAAGTACTTCAGGCGCGACAACCGCACCGTCGGCCTCTTCATCCCGACGGACGCGCCGCAGCGCGCGGAGGTTCCCGCCGCGCCCCTTGCCGCCGCGGTGCTCAAGGATTTCAAGAGCGACCAGGCCGTCGTTGCGGGCGAGGACTTCGACCCCACGCCCGCCAACATCGATGCGAGGACCACTCTGAGCAAACTCCCTGCGGGCCTCAGCATCGCTCTCCTTCCGAAGAAAACGCGCGGCCGTACGGTGAACGTTCGCATTCAACTTCGCTGGGGCGATCTCGAGTCGCTGCGCGGCAAGCAGGCGCAGGCGCAGATCATGAACGCGATGCTCAACCGCGGAACGACCCGTTATACGCGCCAGCAGATTTCGGACCGCCTCGACCAGCTGAAAGTCTCGGGGGCGATCTCCGGCGACCTGACAGCCTTCCGCACCACGCGCGAGAATCTTCCCGACGCCTTGCGCTTCGTAGCGCACGTGCTGAAGGAGCCCTCGTTTCCGGATACCGAGCTCGAACAGTTGAAGCAGCTCGTCGCCGCGGGGCTCGAGTCGCGCAAGAGCGATCCCGGCGCGCGTGCGCAAGAGGCGCTAGGGCGCCATCTCGCTCTCTATCCGCGCGGCGATTGGCGCTACGTGTTCACCGCCGCGGAGCTCATCGAGGACGTGAACGCGGTGACCGCCGAGCAGCTGAGGGCGTTTCACCGCGAGTTCCTGGGCGCGAGCCACGGCGAGCTCGCGATCGTGGGCGATTTCGATCCAAAGGAAATCGCCGCCGTGATCGAGCAGGAATTCGGCGCCTGGAAATCGCAACGGCCTTACGTGCGCATCGAGAAGGAATACCGCGAGATCGCCCCGATCGCCGAGACTATCGCCATCCCCGACAAGGCGAATGCGGTCTTCGTCGCGAGCATGTTGCTGAAGCTTCGCGACGACGATCCCGCGTATCCCGAATTTCCGGCGCTGATCCTCGCCAACTACATGATCGGCGGCGCGCAGCTCAGCTCGCGCCTCGCGGTGCGCATCCGCGTGAAAGAGGGCCTGAGCTACGGCGTGGGGACGTCGCTCTCGTCGAATTCACTCGACCCGGTCTCGACGTTCTCGGCGGTCGCGACCGCGGCGCCCAAGAACATGACGCGTCTCGACGCGATTTTTCGCGAGGAGCTCCACCGCGCGATCCGCGAAGGCTTCACAGACGAGGAGATTGTCAACGCGAAGACTGCCGTGCTTCAGATGTACGCGCAGTCCCGAGCCCAGGACGACCAGCTT
>JADGRS010000027.1 GCA_017880705.1 Burkholderiales bacterium | reverse complement strand
ACTCTCATTTCGCCGGGAATCATGGTGAGAGTGAAGCGAGCAAAAGGCTTTGGATCCGCAGATAAACGCAGATGAACGCCGTTGAGCTTCGAAGGAGGTTGACCGTGGCCATGGATACGCTCTTAGCCCTTTGCGCCGTTACCGCGTTCATCTGCGTTTATCTGCGGATTCAAAGCAGTAGTCTTCTAAACGATAGGATGGTGGACGGTGACGAGCTTGGTGCCATCGGGAAAAGTCGCCTCCACCTGGATCTCGGGGATCATCTCGGCCACTCCTTCCATAACGTCGGAGCGGGTGAGGAGCGTCGTGCCGAAGCCCATGAGATCGGACACGCTTCGTCCGTCGCGAGCGCCTTCCATGATCGCCGCGGAGATGTAGGCCACCGCCTCGGGATAGTTGAGCTTCAGCCCGCGCGCCTTGCGCCGCTCGGCGACCAGGCCCGCGGTGAAGATGAGCAGCTTGTCCTTTTCCCTCGGCGTGAGCTCCATCGCTTGTCCCTCAGGTGCGCCAGATGCGCGGCTCGACCGCCTCGCGCCCGGCGATGGGAAGGCGCAGGCGCTTCCACAATTCCACGAAGTACATCCTGGCGGCTTCCGTCGAATCGCCGCGATGGCGCGCCACGAGCAAGCCCGGCAGCCGCGTAACGGCCGATTCCCCGCGGCGCGGCGCGACTTCGCGGCAGGCGGCAAGCCACGCGTCGTCGATCGCGGGCGCCGCGGCGATCATCGTGCCCAGCACGGGCGCCCCGTCGAGGCCCGCAGGGGAAGACGAGACCGGCGAGCCCCGCCCGAGGTGTCCGCGCTCGAGCCACGCGAGCCGGCCGTCGCGCACGAGGCGCGTCTCGATGCGGCAGCGTCCGTTGTCGAAGCGCTCGCCCGACCCGGTGCGGCCGAGGCACACGATGTCCCATGCGATGAGGCGCGCGTCGGGCGCGAGATGCGCCTCCCAGCGAATGTCCGCGTACGCGCCGTCATAGACGATGGTCTCCTGCGGCAACCATTCGACGATGCTCGCCGGCGCCACGTCGAGCGTCACGCGCTGCAGCGCCCGGGGTCCCGCGGAGCGATACCATTTTCCGGCCCCCGGCGTCGTCAGGAGCGCGTGGACGCCGGGATGGGCGCGCACCGCGATCTCGAGCTCGTCGCCGCCGGCGATGCCCGCCGGAGGATGCACGACGATTGCGTGGCACACCGCATCGCCTTCGGGATACAGCGGCTTCTGCACGACGAGGGGTCCGTCGTGGACTCGCGACGCGAGAACGCTGCGCTCGCCGCGGCGCTCGAACTCGAGCGCGAGGCTCGCTCGCCAGCGCGCGGCCTGGATCGCGTCGTCGGGGGGCATGGGTCCATCATACGGCGAGGAGGCCGCGCACGTTGTCGCGCTCCATGTTGGCCCCTTCGCCGCGGGCGACGATCTCGCCGCGCTCCATCACGAGGTACTGGTCGGCGAGCGACTGCGCGAAATCGTAGTACTGCTCGACGAGAAGGATCGCCATCTCGCCCGTGGCCGCGAGCGAGCGGATGACGTGCTCGATGTCCTTGATGATGGAAGGCTGGATGCCTTCCGTGGGCTCGTCGAGGATGAGGAGCCTCGGGCCCATGGCGAGCGCGCGCCCGATGGCGAGCTGCTGCTGCTGGCCGCCGGAAAGGTCGCCGCCGCGCCGGCCCATCATCTGCTTCAGCACCGGGAACATCTCGAAGATGCGCTCGGGCACCTTGGCCTTGCCGTCCTTGGTGGCGAGGCCCATCTCGAGATTCTCCTCCACCGTGAGGCGCGCGAAGATCTCACGGCCCTGGGGCACGAAGCCGATGCCGGCGCGGGCGCGGTCCTCGGACTTCGCACGGGTGAGATCGAGGTCGCCGAACTTCACGCTGCCGGTCTTCGCGGGAAGGACGCCCATCAAGGTGCGCAGGAGCGTCGTCTTGCCGACGCCGTTGCGGCCGAGCAGGCACGTCACCTTTCCGTCGGGCACTTCGAACGTGAGGTCGCGCAGGATGTGGCTGCCGCCGTAGTACTGGTTCAAGTTGGAGATGGTCAGCATCGGCGCTCCGTCTTCAGCGGCCCAGATACACTTCGATGACGCGAGGATCGTTCTGCACGGTGTCCAGCGTGCCCTCGGCGAGCACGCTGCCCTCGTGAAGCACCGTCACCTTGCGCGCGATCCGCGCGATGAAGGACATGTCGTGCTCGACCACGACGAGGGAATGGGTTCCCGCCAGGGTGAGGAAAAGCTCCGCGGTGCGCTCCGTCTCCTCGTCGCTCATGCCCGCGACCGGCTCGTCGAGAAGGAGGAGCTTCGGCTCCTGCATGAGCAGCATGCCGATCTCCAGCCACTGCTTCTGTCCGTGCGACAGCAATCCGGCGGGACGGTCCGCGGAATCGTCCAGGCGGATCTGCGCGAGCGTGGTGGCGATGCGGTCGCGCTCCTCCGGCGAGAGCTTCGCGAAGAGCGTCTTCCTCACGCGCTTGTCCGCCTTCATCGAGAGCTCGAGGTTCTCGAACGCCGTGTGATGCTCGAAGATCGTGGGCTTCTGGAACTTGCGCCCGATGCCCGCATGGGCGATCTGCGGCTCGGTGAGCTTGGTGAGGTCGATGGTCGTCCCGAAGAAGGCCTTGCCCGCGTCGGGACGCGTCTTGCCGGTGATGACGTCCATCATCGTCGTCTTGCCGGCGCCGTTGGGGCCGATCACGCAGCGCAGCTCGCCCGCGTCGATCGACAGCGAAAGCTTGTTGAGCGCCTTGAAGCCGTCGAAGCTCACCGAGATGTCGTCGAGGTAGAGGACGACGCCGTGGCGCACGTCGAGCTGCGTGGAATCGATGTTGCCGGCGCCGCTCGCCATTTCCTTCCTCGCGGGGGCCGGCGGCCACCACGGCCATGGGCGATGGTCGGGATCGGGAAGCCTTCCCTCGACCGCCGCCGGCGGCTCCGAGAGCATCACGTCCTTTTCGCCCATCGCTGCACCAGGCCCACGACGCCATGGGGAAGGAAGAGCGTCACGAGGATGAAGATGAGGCCCAGCACGTAGAGCCAGTACTCGGGCAATGCCACGGTGAAGATGGTCTTCGCGCCGTTGACCAGCCCCGCGCCGACGATGGGGCCGATGAGGGTGCCGCGCCCGCCCACCGCCGTCCAGATGGCGATCTCGATGGAGTTCGCCGGCGACATCTCGCTCGGGTTGATGATGCCCACCTGCGGAACGTAGAGCGCTCCCGCGATTCCGCACAGCACCGCGGAGAGCGTCCAGATGAAGAGCTTGTAGTGCACCGTGTCGTAGCCGCAGAACATGACGCGCGCCTCGGCGTCACGGATGGCGGCGAGCACGCGCCCGAACTTCGAAGTCACGAGGTAGCGGCCCAGCAACAGCGTCGCGATCAGCACCGCGCCCGTGATCGCGAAGAGCGCCATGCGCGTCTGCGGCGTGGTGATGGGGATGTCGAGGATGCGCTTGAAGTCGGTGAAGCCGTTGTTGCCGCCGAAGCCCGTGGCGTTGCGGAAGAAGAGCAGCATCGCGGCGAAGGTGAGCGCCTGCGTGATGATCGAGAAGTACACGCCCTTCACGCGCGAGCGGAACGCGAAGTAGCCGAAGACGTACGCGAGGAGCCCCGGCACCGCCACCACCAGGAACATGCACCACAGGAAACTATCGGAGTTCCACCACGTCCAGGGGAATTCCTTCCAGTCGAGGAACACCATGAAGTCGGGCATGTTGACGCGGTACTGGCCGTCGGCGCCGATCTGCCGCATCAGGTACATGCCCATCGCATAGCCGCCGAGCGCGAAGAACAGGCCGTGGCCCAGCGAGAGGATTCCCGCGTAGCCCCAGACGAGGTCCATCGCGACGGCCACGATCATGTAGCACATGAACTTGCCGCCAAGCCCCACGCCGAACGCGGAGACGTGGAACGCGCTCTCGGGCGGGACGACGAGGTTCAGCACCGGGAAGACGGCGAACACCACGATCGCGCCCGCGAGGACGGCGAGCCATCCTTTCGGGCCGTAGAGGCGCGCGAAGATCATGACTCGACCGCCCGACCCTTCAGCGCGAAGAGCCCCGAGGGCTTCTTCTGGATGAAGATGATGATGAAGACCAGCACCGCGATCTTCGCGAGCACCGCGCCCGCCCACGATTCGAGCAGCTTGTTGGCCAGCCCCAGGCCGAGGGCCGCGTACACGGTGCCCACCAGCTGGCCCACGCCGCCGAAGACGACGACCAGGAACGAGTCGACGATGTAGCTTTGCCCGAGGTCGGGGCCGACGTTGCCGATCTGCGAGAGCGCGCAGCCGGCCAGGCCCGCGAGGCCGGAGCCGAGGCCGAAGGCCCAGGTGTCCACGCGCGCGGTGCGCACGCCCACGCACGCGGCCATCTTGCGATTCTGCGTGACCGCCCGCACGAACAGGCCCAGCCGCGTGCGATTGAGCAGCACCGCCATGCACACGAGCACCGTGGCGGCGAAGGCGATGATGACGATGCGGCTGTAGGGAAACACCACGCCCGTGAAGATCTCGACGCCGCCCGACATGAACGCGGGATTCTCCACCTGCACGTTCTGCGCGCCGAAAATCGTGCGCACCCCCTGGATGAGCATGAGGCTGATGCCCCAGGTGGCGAGCAGCGTTTCGAGCGGCCGGCCGTAAAGCCAGCGGATCACGCTGCGCTCGAGGGCCATGCCCACCGCGGCCGCTACGGCGAAGGACGCAGGCACGGCGAGCGCCAGGTACCAATCGAAGGCACCCGGCGCATAGGCCCGAAAGAGGTTCTGCACGACGTACGTCGTGTAAGCCCCGATCATGATGAGCTCGCCATGAGCCATGTTGATGACGCCCATCAGGCCGTAGGTGATGGCGAGGCCGAGCGCGGCCAGGAGGAGGATCGAGCCCAGGCTGATCCCGGAGAAGAGCAGGCCCGCGCGGCCCGCCCACGCGAGGCGCCCCTCGACGGAACGCAGGCTCGTCTCCGCCTGGCGGCGCACGTCCTCGTCGGCTTCCGCGCCCTTTTCGAGCACGCCCAGGAGCAGCGGCTTGGTATTCGGATTGTTCGAGGCGGCGAGCTTCTTCAGGGCGGCGATGCGCGACTCCTTCGTGCCGCCCTTCAATTCCATGGCCGCCGCGATCATCTCGAGCTGCGCCCTGATGTCGGGATCGGTTTCCTTCGCGAGCGCCTTGTTGACCAGCGGCAGCATCGCATCGTTGGCGTTGGCGCCCAGTTCCTTGATTGCCGCGAGGCGCGTGGCGCGATCCGGCGAGATGAGCTGCAGGGCCGCGATGCCCGACTCGAGCTCGCGCCGCAGCCGGTTGTTCACCCCCACGTCCTCGAGGCCGGCGGGCAGGGGCGAGACGCCGGCGCCGGTAACCGCATCGACCGCGGCCTCGCCCTTCACGATGAGGACTTGCTTGCCGGCGACCTGCACCTCGCCCTCGGAGAGCGCCCGCAGCAGGACGATCGCGCGATCCTCGCCCGAAGCGACCAACGCGGCGACGGCGGCCACCTGGTCGTCGCTCTCGCCCGAGGTGAGCCTGGCCACCACGGCCGGATCGAGCGCGTGCGCAAGCGGCGCGAAGACAAGGCTCGCGAGCGTGAATGCAGCCGAGAGAAGGATTCGCCGAATCATGGTCTCCAAACGACGGCGGCGCCACCAAGCGCCGCCGTCGTCCTCTATGCAGTGTCGGTTTCCTATACGGGGCTGAAGCTCACTTCTTCGGTGCAGCGGCGGCAGGCGCTGCGACTTCCGGCTCGTCCTTCTTCTTGTCGTTGCCCGCGATGTACTGGCTCCACGGCTGCGCGCGCACCGGGCCCTTCGTCTTCCACACGACGTTGAACTGGCCGTCCGCCTTCACCTCGCCGATGAACACCGGCTTGTGCAGGTGGTGGTTCTTCTCGTCCATCTTGATCGTGAAGCCGTCGGGCGCGGCGAACGACTGGCCCGCCATGGCCGCGATCACCTTGTCGGTATCGAACGACTTGGCCTTCTCGACCGCCTGCTTCCACATGTGGATGCCGATGTACGTGGCTTCCATTGGGTCGTTGGTGAGCGGCTTGTCGGCGCCCGGAAGCTTCTTCGCCTTCGCATAGGCCGCCCACTGCTTCTTCCAGGCGTCGTTCACCGGGTTCTTGAGCGACATGAAGTAATTCCACGCCGCGAGGTGGCCCACGAGCGGCTTGGTATCCACGCCGCGCAGCTCCTCTTCGCCAACGGAGAAAGCCACGACCGGCACATCCGTCGCCTTAAGGCCCTGGTTGCCGAGCTCCTTGTAGAAGGGCACGTTGGAGTCGCCGTTGATCGTGGAAACCACCGCGGTCTTGCCGCCGGCCGCGAACTTCTTGATGTCGGCCACGATCGTCTGGTAATCGCTGTGGCCGAAGGGCGTGTACTTCTCGTCGATGTCCTTGTCCGCGACTCCCTTGGACTTGAGGAATGCGCGCAGGATCTTGTTGGTCGTGCGCGGATACACGTAGTCGGTGCCGAGCAGGACCCAGCGCTTGGCGCCGCCGCCTTCCTTGCTCATCAGGTACTCGACGGCGGGAATCGCCTGCTGGTTGGGCGCCGCGCCCGTGTAGAACACGTTCTTGGAAAGCTCCTCGCCCTCGTACTGCACGGGGTAGAAGAGCAGGCCGTTCAATTCCTCGAACACCGGCAGCACGCTCTTGCGCGACACCGAAGTCCAGCAGCCGAACACGACCGCGACCTTGTCCTGCGTGATGAGGCCGCGCGCCTTCTCCGCGAACAGCGGCCAGTTGGAGGCGGGATCGACGACCGTGGCCTCGATCTTGTAGCCCATCACGCCGCCCTTGGCGTTGATCTCGTCGAAGGTCATGAGCGCGACGTCCTTCAGCACGGTTTCGCTGATGGCCATGGTGCCCGAGAGCGAATGCAGCACGCCGACCTTGACGACCTTGGCCTGCGCGACCGCGTCGATGGAGCCGAAGCCCGCAGCGGCGAGCGCCGTGCTCAAAGCGAGTGCCTTGAAGAACGAACGACGTTTCATTGTTTTCCTTCCCGTGAGTGTGGTGAAACGCGAATCGCCAAGGGGCGTTCGCTTCGGAAGGATTAGTAGCGACGTTTGTGCCAGAAGCCGCGGGCGCGGCTTAGGAAGTTGATCCCATTGCGAAAAAGAAAAGGATCGACATCATTCCCGGGCCCGAGCGAACGCTCGATGCTCCGCGGCGGTGCATGGAAAAGCGGCGCGCCCTCATTTGGCGCGCGAGGGGAGAATCAGCCCGGATGCAGCGCGGTGCTCGCGAGCTTGCCCGGAGGATTCCTCTCGAGCCATCGCCGGATGCGGTTGGCATCGGCGATGCGCGTCAGGCGGCCCCACGAGTCGAGCAGCACGATGACGATCGGCTGGTTCGCGATCATCGCGTGCATCACGAGGCACTTGCCGGCCTCGTTGATGTAGCCCGTCTTCGACAACCCGATCTTCCAATCGGAGTTGCGCACCAGCGCGTTGGTGTTCACGAACGAGAGCTTGCGCTTCGAGTCGGGCAACGTCACGTTGACTTCGCCGGTGGTCGTGTACTCGGTGATGACGGGATAGGTCGCCGCGGCGGCGACGAGCTTGCCCAGGTCCGCCGGGCTCGACACGTTGGCGGGCGACAGTCCCGAGGCGTCGACGTAATGAGTCTGCGTGAGGCCGAGCGCCTTCGCCTTCTCGTTCATCGCGGCGACGATCGCCGCGACGCCGCCGGGATAGTTGCGCCCGAGGGCCGAGGCCGCGCGATTGTCGCTCGCCATCAGCGCGAGGCGCATGAGGTCGTCGCGGCGGAAGTGCGTGCCGATCGGAAGGCGCGAGCGCGTGTTCTTCACGAGATCGATGTCGTCCGTGGTGATCTCGATCGGCTCGTCCATCGCGGGCCTCGCATCGAGGACCACCATCGCCGTCATGAGCTTGGTGATGGATGCGATCGGCGCGACCTGCTCGGCGTTCTTCGCGAAGAGGATCTGGCCCGTGGTCGGATCGAACACGAGCACGCCCGACGATTGCACGTTCGGCTCGCCGTCCTTGGTGAATTCAGCGGTCGCGACCTTGGCGGCGTGCGGCTTGGAATGCACGCCGGCGGCCGCCGCGAACAAGGGGAAAGCGGCCAGCAGAAGGGTGGCGACGAGTCGAATCACGGGATTCCAGGTGACAGGAGGGCAGGCGACACCATAGCAAACAATCCCTATTCGTGACAAGATCTTAAAATTACATCCTAAACAATTGATTTGGATCAGTTTGGATGACCCATTCGGCCCCCAAAACCCCCCATCCCGACACTTTGGCAGTCCACGCCGGCCAGTCGCCCGATCCGGCCACCGGATCCCGGGCCGTGCCGATCTACCAGACGGCGTCTTTCGTCTTCCCGGACACCGACACCGCGGCGGCGCTTTTCAACATGGAAACGCCGGGCCACGTGTACTCCCGCCTTTCGAATCCCACCGTGGCCGTGTTCGAGGAACGCATGGCCTGCCTGGAGGATGGCGTCGGCGCGATAGCCACCGCGAGCGGGCAGGCCGCGCTGCACCTGGCCATCGTCACGCTGATGGGCCAGGGCGGCCATATCGTCGCCTCGTCGAGCCTGTACGGCGGCTCGCACAATCTCCTCGCGTACACGCTGCCTCGCTTCGGCATCACGACGACGTTCGTCGCGTCGCGCGACCTCGCGGCGTGGCGCAAGGCCATCAAGCCCGAGACGCGGCTCCTGTTCGGCGAGAGCGTCGGCAATCCTTCGGTGGACGTGCTCGACATCCCCGCCGTCGCGGGCCTCGCGAAAGAGCACCGCATTGCGTTGCTGGTGGACGCGACGGTGAGCACGCCCTCGCTCGGCAGGCCGTTCCACCAGGGCGCGGATCTCGTCATGCATTCCGCGACGAAATTCCTTTCCGGCCACGGCGTGGTGATCGGCGGCGTGCTCGTCGACGGCGGCCGCTTCGATTGGCTCGCGTCGGGGAAATTTCCGACGCTCACCGAGCCCTACGAGGGCTTCCACGGCATGGTTTTCGCGGAGGAATCGACCACCTCGGCATTCCTGCTGCGCGCGCGCCGCGAGGGCCTGCGCGACTTCGGCGCCTGCATGGCGCCGATGACCGCGTTCCAGATCCTGCAGGGACTCGAGACGCTGCCGCTGCGCATGGCACGCCACATCTCCAACACCGAGCGCGTGGTCGAGTTCCTGGCGTCGCAGAAGGAAGTCGAGAAGGTCCACCATCCCCATCTCGCGACGCATCCCGATCACGCGACGGCGAAGCGCCTCTATCCCGACGGATGCAGCGCGATCCTCGCCTTCGAGCTGAAGGGCGGCCGCGACGCGGGGCGCAAGTTCATCGAGGCGCTCACGCTCTTCTCGCACCTGGCGAACATCGGGGACGCGAAGTCCCTGGTGATCCACCCCGCGACCACGACGCACTTCCGGATGGACGATGGGGCGCTCGCCGCCGCGGGAATCACGCCCGGCACGGTGCGCCTGTCGATCGGCCTCGAGCATCCCGGTGATCTCCTCGAAGATCTCGCGCGGGCCCTGCGCGCCTCGCAGAAGTAGGCCGCGATGCAATTCATCGTCGAGGGCTATCCGGCCTATGCGTACACCGGCGGACGCGCGTTCGATCCCGGGCTTCCGGCGATCGTGTTTATCCACGGCGCGGCGTTCGACCACAGCGTCTGGCAATGGCAGTCGCGATATTTCGCGCACCATGGGTTTTCCGTGCTTGCGGTCGATCTTCCCGGCCATGGCCGCAGCCCGGGCGCGCCGCGTGCCACGATCGAGGACTGGTCGCGCTGGATCGCGTCGTTCATCGATTCGGCGGCCCTCGAGCGCCCCGCCCTCGTCGGCCACAGCATGGGATCGCTCATCGCGCTCGAGACGGCGCTCCGGCATGGCGAACGGATCTCGAAGCTCGCGCTCGTGGGCACCGCGACGCCGATGCCCGTCGGGGACGCGTTCCTCGCGGCGGCGCGCGACGATTCTCCCGCGGCGCTCGACATGGAAGCGGTATGGGGACATTCGCGGCAGTCGCAGCTCGCGCAGAGCCCCGTGCCCGGCATGAACCTGCTGGGCGCGAGCCGAATGCTGAACGGGCGATCGAGGCCCGGGGCCCTCGCCGCGGCCCTCGATGCCTGCAATCGCTACCGCACCTCGACGCAAGCGCTCAATTCGCTGCAAGTGCCCACGCTGGTGGTCGCGGGACGGCGCGACCAGATGACTTCCTTCAAGGCAGGGAAGGCGGTCGCGGGAGAGATTCCCGGCGCGCGATTCGTCGCGCTCGACGCGGGGCATTCGATGATGAGCGAGGCGCCCCGGGAGCTGCTGGCGGCGCTGAGGGAATTTCTAGGCTAGGGCCTCTTCCTCGAGCCTTTCTTCCTGCTGCAGGCGCCACATCTGCGCGAAGCGCCCGTTCATGGCGAGAAGGTCGCGGAAATTGCCGCGCTCCACGATCTCGCCGTGCTCGAGCACCAGGATCTCGTCGGCGTCGACGATGGTCGAGAGACGGTGCGCTATCACCAGGGTCGTGCGGTCGCGCGAGATCTCGGCGAGTTCTGCTTGAATTGACTTCTCGGTGTGCGAGTCGAGGGCCGACGTCGCCTCGTCGAACACCAGGATCGGCGGATTCTTCAGGACGGTGCGCGCGATCGACACGCGCTGCTTCTCGCCGCCGGAGAGCTTCAACCCGCGCTCGCCGACCATCGTCTCCCATCCATCCGGCAGGCGCGCGATGAACTCGGCGATGTGCGCCACGCGCGCCGCATTCTCGATCTCGTCGCGGGTCGCCCCGGGGCGCCCGTACGACACGTTGTAGTAGATCGTGTCGTTGAAGAGCACCGTGTCCTGCGGCACCACCCCCAGCGCAGCGCGCACGCTCGCCTGCCGCACGTCGCGGATGTCCTGGCCGTCGATGGTGATGCGCCCGTGGTTCACGTCGTAGAAGCGGAAGAGAAGGCGCGCGAGCGTTGACTTCCCCGAGCCGCTCGTCCCGACCACCGCGACTTTCCTGCCCGGCGGCACCTCGAAGCTCACGTTCTTCAGGATCTCGCGCTTGCCGTCGTAGGTGAAGTCGACATTCTCGAAGCGGATCGCCCCGCCCGTCACCGCGAGCGGCGGCGCGCCGGGCTTGTCCTCGACCTCGCGGTTCTCGCCGAGGAGCCGGAACATCTTCTCCATGTCGACCACCGCCTGCTTGATCTCGCGATACATCACGCCGAGGAAGTTGAGCGGGATGTAGAGCTGGATGAGGAGCGCGTTCACCATCACCAGGTCGCCCAACGTGAGGTGGCCGTTCACGATGCCGTCGGCCGCGCGCCACATGAGGAGCGACACCGCGAGCGCGATCACCAGCGCCTGCACCGCGTTCAGCAATCCCAGGGAGGTCTCGCTCTTCACCACCGCGCGCTCGTAGCTCTGCAGATTCCCGTCGTAGCGCTTCGCCTCGTACTGCTCGTTGCCGAAGTACTTGACCGTCTCGTAGTTGAGGAGGGAGTCGATCGCCTTGGTGTTGGCCTTCGAGTCCATCTCGTTCATCTGGCGGCGATGCGCGGTGCGCCATTCGGAGATCACGAAGGTGAGCGCGACATAGAGGATCAGGGCGCCCACCGTGATCACGCCGAACCAGATGTCGAACTTGTAGATGAGGAAGCCCGTGACGAGCGCGATCTCGAGCAGCGTCGGCAGCACGCTGAAGACCATGAAGGAGAGCAGCGTCGAGATGCCGCGGGTGCCGCGCTCGATGTCGCGGGTGAGCCCGCCCGTCTGGCGCTCGAGGTGGAATCGCAGCGACAGCGCGTGCAGGTGGTGGAAGACCTCGAGCGCGATGCGCCGCATGGCGCGCTGCGCGACCTTCACGAAGACGACGTCCCGCAGCTCGTTGAAGAGCGTGCTCGAGAGCCTCAGGAGCGCGTAGGCGAGCAGCAG
Organism: Burkholderiales bacterium; assembly: GCA_017880705.1. Lineage (GTDB taxonomy): Bacteria > Pseudomonadota > Gammaproteobacteria > Burkholderiales > Usitatibacteraceae > Usitatibacter. The sequence continues at coordinate 2,970 of JADGRS010000027.1, read as the reverse complement.
CGACACGGGAACAGCGAGCACCGCCTTGTCGCCCGTCAGCCCGTCGACGATCTTCTTCATCACGATCGGGACCGTGATGTTGGCGAGCTTGGCGGCGACCAGGAAGGCGAGCGCGAGGAGAACCCTGCCCTTGAATTCCCAGAGGTACGGAAACAGGCGCTTCGCGACGCTCAGATCGCCGCGCGCGATCGTGCTCGAAGAGGAATTCATGTCCTTCGGTATAGTAGCAGTCGCCAACTTCCGCGCCTTCCCCCGATGCCGCGCTTCGCCGCGAATCTCGGCTTCCTGTTCACCGAGCATCCCTTTCTCGATCGCTTCGCCGCCGCGGCCCGCGCCGGCTTCCGCGCCGTCGAGTTCGCGGTTCCCTACGATTATCCGGCCGCCGAGCTCGCCAGACGAATCGCCGACAACGGGCTCGAGTGCATCCTCATGAACCTTCCCATGGGCGACCGCGCCAAGGGCGACTACGGCATCGCGTGCCGCCCGGGACGCGAGCGCGAATTCGCCGAGGGCGTCGCGCGAGGCATCGAGTACGCGCTGGCGCTCGGGGTGCCGAAGATGAACTGCATCTCCGGTGTCGCGAACGAGGGCGAGGATCGCAAGCTCCTCGAGCGCACCCTCGTCTCCAACGTGAGGCTCGCCGCGCGCGAATTCAAGGCCGCCGGCCTCGACCTCGTGATCGAGCCGCTCAACGACCGCGACGTCGCGCGCTTCATCGTGCCGCGCTCGCCCGACGTCGTGCGCCTGCTCGAGGAAGTTGGCGCGTCCAATGCCGGGCTGCAGTGCGACATCTATCACACGGCCATGATGGGCGACGATCCCGCGCAGATCCTCGACCAATGCTGGCCTTCGATCCGCCACATCCAGTTCGCGGACGTGCCGGGACGCGGCGAGCCCGGCACCGGGAGAATCGACTTCGCGCCACTCTTCGCGTTGATCGACCGCAAGGGCTACACGGGATGGGTGTCCGCGGAGTACCGTCCCACGCGGCCGACGCCGGAAACCCTCGCCACGTTCATGCCCGCGCCATGACTCGCGGCGAAGGCGAGCGCCAGCGCCGGATCCTCTACGCGGCCGCCTTCCTGCGGGCCCTCGCCATCGGCCTGATGGCGGTGCTGATCGGCCTCTATGCCGCGCGCCTCGGCCTCTCGGCGGTCCAGATCGGCGTGATCCTTTCATGCGCGCTGTGGGGCGCGGCGCTCGCCGCGCTCGTGACGCTCCTCGTCGGCCCGCGGCTGTCGGAACGCGCCCTCCTCGTCTCGCTCGCATCGCTGCCGATCCTCGGCTGCGGGTTCTTCCTCGCCACCGACGCCTTCGCGCTCCTCGCGTTCGCGGCGTTCATCGGCATGTTCAACGTGAACGGACGGGACCGCGGCGCGATCCCGATCGTGGAGCAGGCGATCTTTCCGGCGACCACGACGGCCGAGGGACGCACGCGGGTATTCGCCTGGTACAACGTGATGCTCGATTCGGGCTACGCGCTCGGCGGATTGCTCGCGGCGCTGCCGACGCTGCTCGAGGCGTCGCTGCGAATGGCGACGCTCGACGCGATGCGCGCATCGCTCGGGCTCTTCTGCGCCCTCTACGCGGCGACCGCCCTCCTCTACGCGAGGCTGCCGCGCCGCACGGCCGCCGTGCCCGTGGGGCTCGCGCAGCTTTCCGACGGGAGCCGCCCGATCGTGAAGAAGATCTCGTGGCTCTTCTTCCTCGACGCGTTCGGCGGCGGCTTCGTGGGCTCCGCCCTGCTCGCGTATTTCTTCGCGCAGCGCTTCGACGTGGGCGCGGCGCAGGTCGCGCTGCTGTTCGCCGCGGGGCGCGTGCTTTCGGCCTTCTCGCACCTGGCGGCGGCGTGGCTCGCGAAGCGCATCGGTCTCGTGAACACGATGATCTACACGCACGTGCCCTCGTGCCTGCTCCTCTTCACCATCGTCGCCGCGGACGACTACGCGCTCGCCGCGTTCTTCTTCCTGGTGCGCGAGGCGCTGAACGAGATGGACGTGCCGACGCGCCAGAGCTACGTGATGGCGGTGGTCAAGCCCGAGGAGCGCCTTGCCGCCGCGGGCATCACCTCGCTGGTGCGCTGCGCCGGATGGGCGCTGGCGCCGATGCTCGCGGGAGTCATGATGCAGGCTGGGGGCCTCGGCCTGCCGCTGGTCTTCGCCGGGTTCACGAAGCTCGCGTACGACGTGCTCCTGTGGCGCGAGTTTCGCCGCGTCAAGCCGCCCGAGGAGCTGGTCGACGCCGGCGACTATGCGCGCAGCTGGGACGAGGGCGCGGCGCATTTCCGCGAGAGCATTTCCAAGGTGCAGTGGCAGACCACGCTCGATTCCGCGCGCACGCCCCTCGGCGTCATGATCGCCCGCAAGATCCGCTCGGCGGCGTACGCGCACACGCATCCGGGCGCACCCAAGGGCGAATACGTCGTGATCGAGTTCGACACGCGCTTCGCCAACCGCCCGCGGGCGATCGAGACCGTCACGCCCATGCGCTTCGACGACCCTCAGGTCGATCAGTCCTGGTTCGTCCCGCACCAGACTGCGGTGAACATCGTCAAGTCCCAGATCGACAGCGCCCTGGTCGCGAACACGCCCGCGGTCAGGGGCGTTTTTGCCGACGGGAAGACGACGCTGCGAAAAGGGCTGAGCAGCTTCGATCCCTTTGCCAGCGTCACGTACACGGGCATCGACATCACCCCTGACGGCGTCATCGTCCGCGGCGAGATCGGCAGCCTGCCGCGCCGCCCTCCCGTGGTGAATATCGCCGAGACGGAGCATTCATCGGCATTTACCGCGTTCGAGAGCTGGATTCCGGCCGGTGGCATCGACCGCTTTGTCTGGTCATGGGTGGAGTACCCGCGCCTCAACGTGTGGGATGGCGTCGAAAAGTCTTTCACGGACGAGCATCGCTTCATTTTTCCAAAGCCGGCGGCCGCGGCCCAGCTAAGCCAGATCTGCCTTCGGATCGAGGGCA
>JADGRS010000026.1 GCA_017880705.1 Burkholderiales bacterium | reverse complement strand
AGGTGGTTGTGAAAAGGGCCGCTGCCGCCACGCATCGTCACCGGAGTGCCGACGCGCGTCACCGCCGCCCGGGTCGAACTTTTCCCCGCCCTCGCTCGGTGGTGATCGCACCCCGGGTGCGCGCGGTGAATACCCCTTGAATCCCACGCACGAACTTGCGGCTGTTGAGAGAAGTCTAGAATCGACGCTTCCGCGATGGAGGTGACCATGGCCAAGCCGGTGACGCCGCAGGAGATGTTCGACATGTGGCAGAAGATGGTGAACCCGGGCGCCTATCCGCTGCAGTCCCTCATGTTCCCGGTGCTCGACCCCGAGGAGATCGAGAAGAAGATCTCCGAGCTCGAGGTGGTCGAGCATTGGCTCAAGGCGAACCTCAACATGCTCGGCCTCACCATCAAGTCGCTCCAGTACCGGCGTGCGATGCTGAAGGGCGGCGCGAAATTCCGGGAAGAGATGGCCGCGGGCAACGAATCGAAGGGCGCCGCTCCCGGGCCGGCCGCGGAGAATCCGGCGATGTGGGCGTGGAACATGATGGCGAACGCGGGAAAGAACGGCATGGACGCGGCGCAGGCCGCGAGGCGCAAGGCCGCGAAGGCGCGCACGAAGAAGAAGCCGTGAAGGAGCCCGGCTTCGCGACGCTCACTTCTCATAGAGCGTGAACGCCGCGTCCCATCCCTCGCCGGGAGCATTGGCCTCGAGGTCGCGCACGTATCCCAGGTAGAGGAACGTGATGCGCTCGTAGCCGGGCACCGGCGCAAGCTCGCGGAATCCGGCCGCGGCAAGCTCCCAGCGGCGATGGCGAAACATCTCGAGCGCCTCGTGCCAGCGCGCGAGGTGAGCCGCCTGCTCGGGAGCGAGCTCGCCCTCGCGCGCGAGCGGCTCGAAGATCCGCTCGGGCACGGTCTTGCCGCGCACGCGCACCTTGTCGAGCTCGCGCCACACGATGCCACGCACCTTCTCGCGCGTCGCGTGCCCCACGACGATCCCGACGTGATAGCGCTTGGTGAGGCCCTCGAGGCGCGAGGCGAGGTTCACGCCGTCGCCGAGCACGGTGTAGTTCAGCCGCGAGGGCGAGCCGATGTTGCCCGCGATGACGCGAGAGGTGTTGATGCCGATGCCGATCTGCGGATGCGGCAGGTCGCGCTGCGCGAGCACCGGGCCCAGCGCCTCCACGCGGCGGCGGATCTCGAGCGCGCAATTGAGCGCGCGCTGCGCGTCGTCCTCGCGCGTGACGGGCGCGCCGAAGAGCGCCATCACGCCGTCGCCCAGGTACTTGTCGACGACCCCGCCGTGCGCGTCGATCAGCTCGCTGACCACCGTGAGGAATTCATTGAGCAGCTGCAGGCTCTGGTCCGGGGTGAGCCGCTCGACGATCGCGGTGAAGTTGCGGATATCGGTGAACATGACAGTGACGTCGCGCTCTTCGCCGCCCAGCTCGATGTCGCCGCCCTCGAGGAGCCGCGCGACCACCTCGTTGGAGGCGACCTTGCCGAGCACGTCGCGCATGTTGTCGCGCTCGGCGAGGCCCGCGGCCATGCGGTCGAACACGCGCCCCAGCTCGCCGATCTCGTCGGAGCTCTCGCCGCCCACGCGCACCGCGTAATTGCCGCGCTCGATCTCCTGCGCCGCGGCGCCCAGCTGGGTCACGGGCCGCGTGATGCGCCCCGCGATGCGGATCGCGCCCGCGAGGGTCACGGCCAGCGAGAGCCCCGCGATGATGAGCAGGATCACCTCGAGCAGGAAATAGGCGGTGAGGCCGTCGGCCGTGGAGCGTTGCACGATCGCGTAGATGGGAACCTGGCCCGTATCCTCGAGCGGCGTGGCAAGCACCTCGTAGTCGTCTCCGCCGAGGCGCGTGGTCGCGCCGTCGCGCGCCGTCGCGATGACTTCCCCGGCGGCCGCGGCGAGCTGCGCGCGGCGCAGGGTGCCGAGGGTCGTCGCCAGGATGCGCGCCTCGCCGCCGGACACTTGCACGAACGACACGTCGGAGGTCGCGACTCGCTGCAGGTCGCGCGCGGTGGCATCGTCGATCACGAAGCTCATGGACACCCACGCGATCGGCAATGGGGCGAGCACTGGCACCACGACGATCTGGTAGGGCTTCGCGCCGATCACGCGCACGCCGGAAGCGCGCCCGAGCTGGCCGGCGCGCTCGACGAGGTTCGGGAACGGATAGGGCTTGCCCGTGGCGCCGTCCTGCAGGGTATCGGCCACGACGACGCCGTCGAGGCCGATCACCGCCATGCCGCTCGCCTTGACGCGCGCGGCGTGGTTGCCGAGCGTCGACAGGATCGTCGCGCGATCGCGGGTGGCGATCGACTCGCGGAAGCCGAAGTCGTAGGTGAGGACGCTCGTCGCCAAGGCGAGCTCCTGGTTGTTCTGGTCGAGGATGCGCTTGAGCACGCGCGAGCCGACGCGCAATTCCTCGCGCATCGTGTTCTGCGCGGTGTGGTCGATCGCGTAGCGGATGAAGAGGAAGCTCACCAGCTGCACGGTCATCAGCAGGACCACGAAGAAGCCGACGAGGCGATCCTGGAGGCGCGTGGGGCGGATCTGGCGCCCCGTCATCTTGTTCCCGCTCGGGACGGCTGTGCCTTGAGGGAAACGTTGAGCGCCGCGGCGAGGGTCTCGTCCGCCCGCAACCGGATGGCGCGTGCTTCGCCGGGCATCGACTGGGCGTAATGCCACACCTTCAGCTCGTAGTCGCCGCCCGGGAGGTCGGCGATGCGCGTGGCGCCATCAGCCGCGGTCTTCGCGAACCAGGGCGTGTCCACGACGTAGATGTAGCCCAGCATGTCGTCGTGGATGTTGCAGCCGAGCACGACTTCGCCGGGCCTGTCGAAGAGGATCGGCGGCGCGGAAGTGCCCGCGTAGAGCTTGATCTCGAAGGGCTTCGCCGCCGAGAACGAGTACACCTGGTGGCGCACGGGGTCGCGGTTGGGAAACCGCACCTTCGTGCCCGTCTGCACCACGGTGACCAGCGGCGAGAACCGCTGATCGCGTTGCTCCACCGAAGCTTCGCGGCGCGGACGCTGCGGCGCCGCGGCTTTCGGCATCGCCCACACCACGGCGTCGGCGATGCGAGCGCCGTGCGAATCAGTCACGGTGATCTCGACGCTCGCCGCCCGCGCGGCAAACGAAGCGAGCATCGCCGCGACGAAGAGCGGCGGCGCGCGGCGGTTCGAATGCGATTTCACGCCGTGGAGAATACCTTAGAACGAAGCGCCCGGCCGGGCCGCGGACAGCACCCTCCTGAAGTCGTCCTGGATCCTCGCGAGCGCCTGGGTCGTGTCGGCCTCGAAGCGCAGCACGATGACCGGCGTCGTGTTGGAGGCGCGCATCAGGCCGAATCCGTCGGGGTACTCCACGCGCAGCCCGTCGATGGTGTTGATCTCGGTCGCGCCCTCGAAGCGCGCCGTCTTCTGCAGCCGGGCGATGAGCGCGTGGTTCTCGCCTTCGCGATCGAGCGGCACGTTCAGCTCCGGGGTCGAGATCGAGTCGGGAAGCGATTCGAGGAGCGCCGAGGCATCGGCGACGCGCGAGACGATCTCGAGGAGCCGCGCGCCCGCGTACAGGCCGTCGTCGAATCCGTACCAGCGATCCTTGAAGAAGATGTGGCCGCTCATCTCGCCGGCGAGCGGCGCGCCGGTCTCCTTCAGCTTCGACTTGATGAGCGAGTGCCCCGTCTTCCACAGCAACGGCTTGCCGCCATGGGCGCGGATCCATGTGAAGAGGTTGCGCGTCGACTTCACGTCGAAGATGACCTCGGCGCCGGGGTTGCGCGACAGGACCTCCGCGGCGAACAGCATCAGCTGGCGATCGGGAAAGATGATCCCGCCGGACTTGGTGACGACGCCGAGGCGATCGCCGTCGCCGTCGAAGGCGAGGCCGATCTCGGCGTCGGTTCGCGCGAGCTCCGCGATCAGGTCCTTCAGGTTCTCGGGCCTCGACGGATCGGGATGGTGGTTCGGGAAATTGCCGTCCACCTCGCAGAAGAGCTCGATCACCTTGCATCCGAGCCGGCGGAAAAGCGCCGGCGCGAAGGCGCCCGGCGAGCCGTTGCCGCAGTCGACCGCGATCGTCATCGGCCGCGCGAGCTTCACGTCGGAAGCGATGCGATCGAGGTAGGCACCCGAGACGTCCGCGGTCTCGCTTGCGCCCGCGCCCGTGGCGAACTCGCCCTTTTCCGCAATACGCCGCAGGTCCTGGATGGTCTCGGCGGCGAGCGTCTCGCCCGCGATCATCATCTTGAGGCCGTTGTACTCGGGCGGGTTGTGGCTTCCCGTGACCATCACGCCGCTGCCCGTGTCGAACAAGTGCGTGGCGAAGTACACCATCGGCGTCGCGACCACGCCGATGTCGATCACGCTCGCTCCCGCGGCGTTCAATCCGCGCGCGAGCGCCTTCGCAAGGCGCGGCCCCGACAGGCGCCCGTCGCGCCCGATCACGAAGCGGCTCATGCCGCGGGCCTTTCCCATCGTCGCGAGCGCCCGCCCGATCTTCTCGCAGGCGTCCTCGGTGAGCGTCCGGTCGACGATGCCGCGGATGTCGTAGGCCTTGAAGATCTCGGGGGCGATGGCGCTCATTCGTGCTTCTCGAAGAAATGGAGGATGCGTTCGGGAAGCCAGTCGATGTTTCCGGGAAAGGGCCCGCTCACGAATCCGACGTGGCCCCCGTTCGGCGGGAATTCCAGCGTGACCATCGGCGAGACTTCGCTTTGCGTGGGCAGCGCCGCTTCCGGCAGGAAGGGATCGTCGCGCGCGTTGATGAGGAGCGTCGGCACGCGAATCGCCTGGAGCCACGGCTTGGCGCTTGAGCTCGTCCAGTAATCGTCGGTGTCGCGGAAGCCGTGCACCGGAGCCGTCACGACGTTGTCGAATTCACGCAGCGTGCGCGCGCTGCGCACGGCCTGCGCATCGTAGATCCCGGGGTGACGCTCGAGCTTCACCAGGGAGATCCGCTTGAGGGTCCTGAGAAAATGCCGCGCATAGAGCAGCGAGAAGCCCTCGCCCAGGGCGTCGCCGGCCGCCATGAGGTCGAGCGGCGCCGACACGATCGCCGCGTCGGCGATCACCGAGCGCGCGTCCTCGCCGCTCTCGCCGAGCCACTTCGCGAGCGCGTTCCCGCCCAGGGAAATGCCGACCGCGTGAAGCGGCGCCGCCGGGCAGAGCTCGCGGATGCGCCGCAGCGACCAGTCGATCTCCTCGCTGTCGCCCGAATGGTACGCGCGCGGCAATCGATTGGGCTCGCCGCTGCAGCCGCGGAAATGAAAGACGCTCCCGCGCCATCCGCGGCGCCGCACGCTCTCCATGAGGCGGCGCGCGTAGGGCGAATTGGACGAGCCCTCGAGCCCGTGGAAGAGATGCACCCAGGGGGCGTCGGCCGGGCCGTCGACGAAATCCACGTCGACGAAGTCCCCATCGGGCGTAGTCCAGCGCTCGCGGCGAAACTCGATCGCCGGCTGCCGCCCGAAGAGCGAGCCATAGATCGTCTGCAGGTGCGCGTGGGGCAGCCACCAGGAGGGAGTGAAGCGCGGCGGCATCAGTTCAACCGGATCTCGAGCGCGCGCGCTCCGTCGGGCCGCCGCGGGCCGATCAGGTTCAGGAGCGGCTCGAGCGCGGCCGCGGCGGCGGCCTCGCCGCGCGCGTCGCCCGAGAGCCTCAGGACGGAGGGCGGCATGAGCGTTCCCCGGGCGGCGACCCGCAGCGGCCCCGAGAGCGTCGCGACCACGACGTTGGCGGGCCCTCCATCGGCGTGCACATCGATTCGATAGGAGCCGAGCGGCCGCACCTCCGAGATCGAGAGCGCGGCATCGTTCCACTCGGCGCGAAGGTCTCCGCGCGCGCGGCTGTCGTTCCACTCGATCGCGGGCGAGGAGATCACCACGTTGCCTTCGGGGCGCCACGCGGCGATCACCGGCGCGAGCGGCGTGAGCGTCGCCGCGTCACCGCGCGCCGCGACATCACGCAGCTCCCAGCCTGCGAAGCCGCGCGCGACCTGCGAGCGCACATCGAGGCCGCGGCCCGCCGCGGTGATGTCGAACGCGATGCGCCCGGAGGCGAGCCGCGCGGGAAGGAATCGCCATTCGATGCGGTCGAGCAGCACGTCGCCGCCCGTAGCGCGAATGCGCGCGCGCGCGCTGCCGCTCCACAACGTGCCGTGCGTGTCGGCGAGCTCGACTTGTCCCGGCGCCGCCGCGCTCGCGCGGGCCGCGATGAAGGTCGCGGGCGTGCTCGCGAGGAGAAAGACTGCGTAGGCCGCAATCCCGAGCGCGGCCATCGCCGGGAGGCGCATCGCTCAGGACCTCGCGAGCACGAGCTCGGCGCGCACGCGGCCGAGCGCCGGAAGGGCTTCGATGCGCGCGGACTCCACGCTCAGGCCGTGCGCGGCCTGCGCATTCGCGAGCCAGTCGAGCAGAGCGGTGAACGGGATGTCCGCGCCCGCCAGGCGCACGTGCTTCTCGTCGGGGACGGTGATCTGGACGCCGGGAAGCTCGCGTGCCCACGCGCTCGCCGCGATGAGCGGGGCGAGCGGCGCCGGGTTGGCGGCAACGGTGGGCGGAAGGGCGCGCACGCGCGTCACCTCCTCGGCATCGCGCTCTAGCGCCGACACCGAGGCGCGCAATACCGGCATCTCCGTGGCGAGGCGTGCGCGCGTGCGCTCGAGGGGCAGCCATACGAGCGCCACCACGAGCATCACGGCGAGGACGACGAGCCCCGCGCGCACGATGCCGCGCTCGCGCACCGAGCGCGAGCGCCAGAGCCCGGAGAGGCTCATCGCGAGGCCTCCGCGACCGACGCTTCGCCGCGACGGATGACGAGCCTGCCCTTGGCATACTCGATCGACTTCGCCGGCTGCGGCGATTCCTGCGCGGCGCGCGACAGCCGTGCGAGGAAATCGTCCTGGGACGCGATGCCCCGCGTGCGCTTCAGCTCCGCGAGGTTGCGGCGCATCTGCAGGTCCGGATCGACCACCACCTTGGCGTCGGGGAACGCGCCGCGGAAGAGCGCTTCGCGGCGCGCTTCGAGGCCGGTGCGCTCGTGCTGAAGGCGCGCCGCGTCGGCGGCGACGAACGCGAGCTGCAGGACGGCGATCACCGCCGCGAGCGTGACCGCCGCCCGCGGCAATCGCGAAGGACCGGCACGGCGGCGGGCGAAATCGCCCTGCATGAGGTCGATGCATTCGTTCGAGGGCTCGCCGCGGGACAGGATCTCCCATTGCGTTCCCGGCGTGAACGCCACGCCCGCCTCGGCGCTCCAGCGCGCGAGCTCCGGGAGTTGCGAGCCGCCCTCGGTGTGCACGCGAAGCGACGGGGGCTTCTGCCCGCGAGCGGACGCCTCGTCGATCGCCAGGCGAAGCGCCAACGGCAGGCTTCCAGACGCGTCGTGGTCGAAGGTGGCGCTGACTCCCTCGTCGTCGACGAGCATGCCGCGCCGCTCGCCCCAGACGAGGTTCCAGTCGTCGCGGCCTCCCGCGAGAAGGCAGCTCTCGGGCCATGCGCAGGTCGGGTGGATCCCCGATCGCGCGAGCGCGTCGAGCATCGCGCGCAGCCACTCGCGATCGATCACCGCGACGGGCGTCTCGCCCTGGCCGCGTGCCTTTCCGGCGACGGCGTGTATGTGCGACGGATCGGCGAGCAGCCGATCCTCGACCGCATAGGGCAGCAGCTCGCGGATGGTCGCGGCGCTCACCTTGGGAAGCGTCAGGCGCGCGAACAGCACGCGCGTGGAAGGCAGCACGGCTTCAGCGTCGTCGCTTCGCGGGATCTCGTCGAGCGTCGAGGTGCCTTCGCGAAGCAGCGCGCGGCGCTCGTCGAAAAGCATCCACGCGAAGCGGGTGGATGCGTCGGGGCGTTCGACGGAGGGCAGGAAGATGCGCAGCTTCATCGCGGGGATGCCGTGCCTAATAACGCGGGCGGCGCCAGATTATAACGGGCGGGCCGCTCTGCCCCGGGCGCGAGAGGAGCGCGTCGGTCGCGAGCTCGACGTCGTCCTGGGCGACGCGCACCAGCACCGAGAAGTAGGAGCTCTTCACGTTGACCAGGTCCTCCGGGATGCTCGCCTTGGCCCATTGCGCGAGGGCTTGCGTCGAGACGAAGGGCGTGGCGACGCGCTGCTTCACGAGCAGCGCGACGCTTTCCTTCGGCAAGGGCAACACGACGTCGAGGAGCGCCTCGCTCGCGGTGTTCACGTTCACAGAGGTGCGCTCGGGAAGGGCGGTGACGAACGGGCGCAGCTTCGCCACGGTGGCGGCATCGAAGCCGCGCACGCGGTAGAGCTCCTCGATCTGCACCATCTTCACGTTGGCGGCGCGATAGGGCCTCTTCAGCGAGAGGTAATACGCGTCTTCCGCGCCGGCGGTGCTCGGCGCGTCGTCGCCGTCGATCCAGTCGAGCACCGCGTCAGCGAGCTCCGGCGGCAGGCCCTGTGACGAGAGCAACTGCTGGAAGATCTCCACGTCCTTCAGGCTCTTGGCGCCGTTGGCGGCGACGAGGTTGTTGAGGTTGAACTTGCCCTGCTCGTCGGTGATCACGCCGGACACGACGGCGCGCTCGATCGGCAGGCCCACGATGGGCTGCGCCCACGCCTCCCCGAGGGAATCGAAGGCGCCGGAGGTGCGCGCGTCCTCGAGGAGCGTGCCGCGCGCCCAGTCGAGACCGGCGCGCGCGTACATGTCCGCCTGCGCGCGCGAGGTGACGAGCATCGTCTGGTCGAGCATCGCCGATTGCTGCGCGAGCATGAGCGTCGCGGCGGTGGCCGCCACCGCGACGATGAGGATCGCCGTGATCGCCGCGATGCCGCGCTCGCGATTCATGGGCCCGACCGGGGAAGGTCGAAGAGCCGCACGATGCGCTCGCCGCTCGCCAGCTGCAGGGTGACCTCGACCGCGGCGGGAAGCACGGCGTCCGGGTTTCCGGGCAATCCCCACGCGCCCTGCCACTCCCCGCGCGCATCGAGAAAGCGGAAGTTGAGCGCGCTCACCGACCGCAGCACCACGACCGCCGTGGGATCCTCGCGCGGCGCGGCATCGACGCCGTACCAAGTGAGCCGTTCGATCGTCGCGTCGCGCAGGCGATAGGCGATGCGCTGGGGCGCGGCGAGCGCGTTTTCCTGCAGCGGGCTTCCCGAGCGCGTGAGGGCGAGGCCGTCCATGGAGCCCGTCGATTCGATGGCGGAGGACAGGGCCGCGAGACGCGTGCCCGATTCGCCCCGCACCGGTCGCGCGAGCGCCGCCGAGATGTCGCGCCCGATGCGCCCCACGAAGACCGAGGTGTCGCGCCACTTGCGCGATTCCTGCTCGAGCGCCACGCGGCTTTGCAGCATCGCGTCGAGGCCGCGATACGCGAAACCCGCGATGATCGCGAAGATCGCGAGCGCGACCAGGAGCTCTACGAGGGTAAACCCCCTATGGCGACACATAGGCGGTGAGGTGCGTGAGGATCCGCGCCGGGTCGCGCGCGTCGGCGACGGCAAGGTCGACCTTGTGGATCACGGGATTCGCGGTCTCGCTCACCACTTCGTGAATCACGAGGGCGAGGCCGCCCTGGGTCACGTCGTAGCTCGCCTCCCCCACCGCGGGGAAGATGCGGCGCGCGCGGATCTCGGCGATGCGATCTTCCCCGGACCACGTGGCGAGCAGGCGCTGGCGCGTCTCGAGCGCGCCATCGGTCGCCACGTTCGCGGCGCGCGTGGTCGCGGCGAGCGCGACGGCGAGGATCGCGATCGCGACGAGGATCTCGATCAGCGTGAACGCGCGTTGCCTCTTCATCCTTCCACCAGGGTGATCGCGCCCGCCGGGTCGCCGTCGACGGCCCAGCGCAGGCCCCTCACCTCGAGCGCGACGCGAAACGGAACGCCGAGACCGTCGGGGAGGAACACGAGGCGCTCGTCCAGCTTGAGCTCCTCGCCGTCGACGAAGAGCGCCGCGACGCGCGTGCCGCCTTCGAGCGCGCGCTCGCGCGAGGGATCGGCCTGCCATTCGTCGCCCTTGAGGCGCCATGTGCGCAGCCGGCCCTCGGCGAACGTGATCGACATCGGGCGTCCGCCGAGCCATGCGGCGTCGCGCGCGTGCTCCACCGTGAGCGCGACCATCGCCGCTTCGCGCCGCGCGAGCTGGCGTTCGTCGGGGAAGAGGTTCACCGTGGCTACGGCGAGGATGATGCCGGTGATCGCCACGACCACCAGCACCTCGATCAGGGTGAAGCCCGCCCTAATCCCAGTTCCCGATGTCCGCCGCATTGCCCTCGCCGCCGCGCGCGCGGTCGGCCCCGAGGCTGAACACGTCGATCTCGCCCTTCACGCCGGGGCTGAGGAACTGGTAGTCGCTGCCCCAGGGATCCTTCGGCAGGCGCTCGAGATATCCGCCCTGCTTCCAGTTGTTGGGCACGGGATTGGTGCTCGGCTTCTGCACCAGCGCGGCGAGCCCCTGGTCCGTCGTCGGATAGCCGCCGTTGTCGAGGCGATAGAGCTTGAGCGCCTGCACGATCGCGCCGATGTCCGCCTTGGCCGCGACGCGCTTCGCCTCGTCGGGCCGGTCCATGATCCGCGGCACCACGATGGCCGCGAGGATCGCGAGGATCGCGACGACGACGAGGACCTCGATCAGCGTGAAGCCGCGTGCTTTCATCTGCCCACCAGTTGGTTCAATTGGAAGATCGGAAGGAGGATCGCGAGCACGATCGTGAGCACGACGCCTCCCATGAGAAGGATCATCGCCGGCTCGAAGAGCGCCGTGAACGCGGCGAGGCGCGTCGCGATGTCGTTCTGTTGCTGGCGCGCGGCGCGCTCGAGCGCTTCGTCGAGGCGCCCGCTGGTCTCGCCGCTCGCGATCAGGTGCACCATCACCGGCGGGAAGGCCTGGGTCGCGGACAGAGCGCGCGCGAGCGGCATTCCCTCGCGCACGCCGCGCGCGGCGGTGGAAAGGGCGTCGCGCATCGGCACGAGCGCCATGACGCCCGTGCCCGCGTCGAGGGCCTGCAGGATCGGAACGCGGCTGCCGACGAGGATCGACAACGTCGCGGCGAGGCGCGCCGCGTCGAGGTGGCGCAGGATGCGGCCGATCGCGGGCTTGCGCCACACGAAGCGATGCAGCGAGGCGCGCGTCGCGGGGCGCCGCAGCGCGAAACGCATCGCGACGGCGGCGGCGACCAGGACCGCGATCCACAGGCCCCAGGTCGCCTGGAGGAATCCGGAAAACGCGATGAGCGCGCGCGTGAGGATCGGGAGCTGCTGGTGCGCGTGCTGGAATACCTGCACCACTTGCGGAAGCACGTAGATCAGGAGCGAACCCACGACGGCGATCGCGACGCACGTCACGATCGTGGGGTAGATCAACGCGAGCGAGAGCTTGGCGCGCAGCTGCTGGCGTTCCTCGAGGTAGTCGGACAGCTTCGACAGCACCCGCGGCAGCTGTCCCGACGATTCCCCCGCGGCGACGAGGGTTCGATACAGCTCCGAGAAGACGTCGGGAAACAGCGCGAGGGCCTTCGCGACCGTGTTGCCCGCGATCACCTCGCCGCGCAGCGCCGCGAGCACCTGGCGCGTGCGCTCGTTCTCGGCCTGCTCGATGAGCGCGTTGAACGCCTGCTCGACGGTGAGCCCGGCTTCCAGCAGCGACGAGAGGCCGCGCGTGAGCTGCGTGAGCTCCGTCGCCGAGAGCGATACGCGGCGGAAGCGCGAGCCCCCGGCCGCGTCGTTGGCGGCGATGACCTCGACGCGGTAGGGCGTGAGCCCCTGGTCGCGCAGCGCCGCGCGCGCCTGGCGCGCGCTGTCGGCTTCGAGCACTCCCTTGTGGAGCTTTCCCTCGACGCTGTAGGCCTGGTATCTAAATCCCGGCATTTCTATCTCCGGCGGGATTCAAGACGATCACTTTGCCTCCAATGGGTCTCAAGACGGTCACACGGAGAACACGGAGGTCGCACGGAGATCCACGGAGAAGGCCTCAAGAGTGTGAAATTCGCGGCCAAGCATCAATCCGCGCGGCGCTATCCAGCAGTTGCAGTTCTCCGTGTGCTCCGTGCGACCTCCGTGTTCTCCGTGTGACCGTCTTGAATCATGCGCGGGTGACGCGCAAAAACCTCGCCTTGAATCATGTGCGGGTGACGCGCAACACCTCGTCGAGAGAGGTCACGCCCTCGCGCACCCAGCGAAGGCCGTCGTCGCGCAGGCGCACCATGCCGTGGGACACGGCGTGCGCGCGCACGGCGCTCTCTTCGACGGTGTCGTGGATCAGGTGGCGCAGCTCGTCGTCGGCCGTGAACAGCTCGTAGATCCCGGTGCGGCCGCGGTAGCCCGAGAAATTGCACGCGCCGCATCCCACCGCGCGATACAGGCGCTCGGCCGGCGACTTGCCGAAGACGCCGCGCTCGGCGGCGTCGGGCTCGTAGGGCGCCTTGCACTCGGAGCAGAGCTTGCGCACCAGGCGCTGCGCGAGGACGCCGTTCAGCGTCGAGGCAAGGAGGTAGGGCTCGATTCCCATGTCGACCAGCCGCGTCACCGCGCCCGGCGCGTCGTTGGTATGGAGGGTCGCGAGGACCAGGTGCCCGGTGAGCGAGGCTTGCACCGCGATCTGCGCGGTCTCCAGGTCGCGGATCTCGCCGATCATCACGACGTCGGGATCCTGGCGCAGGATCGCGCGCAGCGCGCGCGCGAACGTCATCTCGATGCGCGGATTCACCTGGGTCTGGCCGATGCCGTCGAGCTCGTACTCGATCGGATCCTCGACGGTGAGGATGTTGCGCGTCTTGCGGTCGAGCCGCGTGAGCGCCGAGTACAGCGTGGTGGTCTTGCCCGAGCCCGTCGGGCCCGTGACGAGGAAGATTCCATGGGGCTGCTGGATGAGCGCGTCGATCTGCGCGCGCGCGGCGGCGCCCATCCCGAGCGCGTCGAGCGTGAGGCGGCCCGCCTGCTTGTCGAGAAGGCGCAGCACGACGCGCTCGCCGCTGCCCGTCGGTATCGTCGACACGCGCCCGTCGATGGGACGCCCGGCGATGCGCAGCGCGATGCGGCCATCCTGCGGCAGGCGCTTCTCGGCGATGTCGAGGGAGGCCATCACCTTGATGCGCGAGACCATCGCCGGATGCAGGCCGCGCCGCGGCTCGACGACGTCTCGAAGGGCCCCGTCGACGCGGTAGCGCACCAGCGCGCGCGATTCGAAGATCTCGAGGTGGACGTCGGAGGCGCCTTCGCGCACCGCCTGCGTGAGCAGCGCGTTGATGAGGCGGATGATCGGCGCGTCGTTCTCGGTCTCGAGGAGGTCGGCGACCTCGGGAAGCTGCTCGGTCAGCTTGGCGAGATCCACGGACTCGCCCATGTCGTCGACGATCGTCTCCGCCGCCGAGGGCTCGCGCGTGTACGCGAGCGTGAGGCAGTGCTCGAACTCGTCCGGCGTGAGGAGAATCTCCTTCAGCGGCTTGCCGGCCATGCGCCGCACTTCCGCGAGCGTCGAGCCCTGCGGGTACGGCCGGATCCACACCTCGAGCGCGCCGCCGACGACGCGCGCGGCGAGCACGCCTTTCGACTTCGCGAACGGATACGGCAGGAGCTTCACCGTATTGGGATCGAGGTCCTGGGGGTTCACGGTGCGTTCGAGGGGAGCGGGCATGGGCGGTTTCCTCCGCGGTCCAGCGTCTGCCCCAGGGGCTTGTCGCGGGCCGAGTCGAGCGGCGGCAGCTGCGTCGCGGTCGTCGAGGGCAGCAGTCCGCCCCACGGCTCCTTGATCTCGCCCTGGAGGTTGCGGATGTACTCGTAGCGATCCGCGGTGAGCGCCGCGGCCCCGCGGCCGTCCTTCAGCACCACGGGGCGAAGGAAGATCATGAGGTTGGTGCGCTTGTGGTTGCGCGATTGATACTTGAAGAGCGCGCCGATGTAGGGGATGTCGCCCAGCAGCGGAACCTTGTCGATGGTCGCGGAGCGGTCGTCCTGGATGAGCCCCCCAAGCACCACGATCTGGCCGTCGTCGACGAGGACCGTGGACTCGAGCGAGCGCTTGTTGGTGATGATGTCGGCCGACTGCACGATCGACTTGTCCTGGGTGACGCTCGAGACTTCCTGGAAGATCTTGAGCTTCACGCCGCCTCCCTCCGAGACCTGCGGGGTCACGCGCAAGGTGAGGCCGATGTCCTTCCTTTCGATGGTCTGGAACGGGTTCGTCGCCGCGTTCGCGGCCGTGGTGAACGACCCCGTGATGAACGGCACGTTCTGCCCGACGATGATCTTCGCCTCCTCGTTGTCGAGCGTGAGGACGTTGGGGGTCGAAAGGACGTTGGCGCTCGAGTCGCCTTCGAGCGCGCGCGCGAGGAGCTGCAGGTTCGCGACCTGCGTGGTCGTGCCGGGAATGGTGATCGTGCCGTTGATGAGCCCGAGGTTGAGGCCCGTGCCGATGGTGGTGGGATTGGCGCCGATGCCGAGGATGTTGGAGCCCACGGTGGTGCTGAAGTTGGTTCCGCCGAAAAGGGTCGAGCCGCCGTTCACGTTGGTCGCGCCGTTCCACTGCACGCCGAACTCCGCGGCGCGGCCCGTCGAGACCTCGACGATGAGCGCCTCGACGTAGACCTGAAGGCGCCGTTGGTCGAGGGTGTCGATGACCGTGCGAAGGCTGCGGTACACCGGCTCCGAGGCCGTGATGATGATCGAGTTGGTGGGCGGATACGCCTGGATGACCGAGCTCGGCGGCGCGGCGGGGCCGGGTCCGCCCGTGGTGGAGGTTGCCGTTGTCTGCTGCGCCATGCCCCCCGCGGGGGTGCTGCTGGTGGTGGTCGTGCGCGACGATTCGCCGCTGCCCGAAAGGAGGCCGCGCAATGTCTCCGCAATGCGTGTGGCGTCGGCATTGCGCAGGAACACGACGTAGATGTTGCCGTTGCCCGAGCCGGGCGTGTCGAGGCTCACCGCGAGCGCCTTGACGCGCGCCATGAGCCCGGCA
>JADGRS010000272.1 GCA_017880705.1 Burkholderiales bacterium | reverse complement strand
AAGAAGCCCTTCTCCTGCCCCACCCACAGCGGCCAATTGAAGCCCCCGGGAAACACGATGACTTCCAGGGGCGATGCAGCCCATGCCGCGCCCTGGACCAGCACGCCCACGAGAAATGCGGCGAGGCGCTTCATTGGACTTTGATCCCGGCGCTCTTCACGACTTGCGCCATGCGCGCGGTCTCCGCCTTGAGGAATGCATCGAAGGCGGCCGGAGACATGGGCATCGGCTCGGCGCCGAGCACCGCGAGCTTCTCCTTGACTTCCGGCGACGCGAGGGCCTTCAGCGCTTCGGCGTTCAGTCGATCGATGACCGGCCGCGGCGTGGCGGCGGGCGCGAGCATCGCGACCCAGAACACATAGTCCGAATTCGGATAGCCGGCCTCGACCGTCGTGGGCACGTCGGGCAGCAGCGGCGAGCGTTGCGCGGTGCCCACCGCGAGAGCCTGCAGGCGCCCATCCTTGATCAGCGGCAACGCGCTGGACAACGGAGCGAAGAAGAAATCGATGCGCCCGGTGGCCACTTCGGTCATCGCCTCCGGCGTCCCCTTATAGGGAACGTGCTGCGCGTCGAACTTCGCCGACAGGCGGAAGATCTCGGCGTTCATGTGCGTTGCGCTGCCGTTGCCGGCGCTGCCGTAGTTCAACACGCCCGGGTTCGCGCGGGCCTTCTTCACCAGGTCGTCCACGGTCTTGAAGCCCTTCGAGGGCGCCACGATCAGCACGTTGGGCAGGCTCGCGAGCGGCGTCACGCCGGCGAAGTCCTTCAGCGTGTCGTAGGGAAGCGACGAATAGATCGACGAATTCGCGACGTGGCCGGCGGAGTGCACCAGCAGCGTGTAGCCGTCGGGCGCGCTCTTCGCGACCTGGCCGGCGCCGAGCGTTCCGCCGGCGCCGGGCCGGTTCTCGATCAGGATCGGCTGGCCGAGGCTGCGCGACATCGGCTCGGCGATCGTGCGCGCGATGATGTCCGTGCCGCTGCCCGCGGTGAAGGGCACGATGATGCGTATCGGCTTGTCGGGCCAGTTCGACTGCGCGAGCGCGGCCAACGGCGCGAACAGGAGCGAGAGCAGGAGCTTGGGCATCTTCATCGATATTTTCCTTGTGTCGAGCTTGTTGATGTTGCCTGTGACTGCGTCAGGGGTAAAGATGCCGGGTCAAAGCGCGCGGCCGCCGTCGATCACGATCACCTGGCCGGTCGCGAATCGCAAGGTGGTGGCGCACGCCTCGATCGCGGCGGCGACGTCGTCGGGCAGTCCAACGCGTTTCAGCGGCGTCGCGGCGGCGGTCTTCTCGTTGAAGTCGGAGCCTCGTCCCGGCACGAACGACGAGTCCACCGCACCGGGCGACACCGTGAGGACGCGCACCTGCGGAGCCATCATGCGCGCGAGGGACCTTCCCATCACGTCGAGGCCCGCCTTCGCCGCGACGTAGGCGAGGTTGCTGCCTACGCCGGTGAAGGCCGAGATCGACGAGACGTTCACGATGAGGCCGTCGCCGCTCTCCTTGAGCAGCGGATGGAACGCGCGGATGGTGGCGAAGACGCCGCGCCAGTTCGACGCGAAGATCGAATCGATGAGCGCGTCGTCGAGCGCCTCGAGATCGGCGACAGGCACGGGCCGCGTGAAGCCCGCGGTGTTCACGAGGAGATGCAGCATGCCCGCGCGCTCCCTCACCTCGCGCGCCGCCGAGGCGAGCGCGGCGGAATCGGTGATGGACGCCGTGACGCCGAAGTGGCCCTCGCCCGGAAGCGTGGCCAGGAATTCATCGACTTCCCACTGCGCGCGGCGATGCAGGATCCCGACCCGGGCGCCGAGGACTGCGAAGCGCTTCGCGGCCGCGCGGCCGATCGCGCCGAGGCCTCCCGCGATCACCGCCACCCGTCCGTCGAGCCGGCTTGCGGGACTGAAGGCGATCTCGCTCACGGAATCGGCGCCCTGGGGAGGCGGCGCTTGCCGGGCTGCATCACGAAGCCGAACTCGAGGCGCGATGTGCCATCGGGCAGCCGCTCGAAATTCCCGCTGAGCGCCGTCGTCGCCCCGAAGACGACGTCGGCAGCGATGCAGTTGTCGTCGTTCACGAAGACCTGGGTGACGAGCGTCTTATAGCCTTCCTTCGAGAACATGAAGTGGATGTGGGCGGGCCGATAGGGGTGGCGATCCTGGGCGCGCAGTAGCTCGCCGCAAGGCCCGTCCGTCGGGACGGGGTAGCCCGTGGGACGCACGGAGCGAAAATGGAAGCGGCCGTCGGCGTTGGTCTCGAAGCGCCCGCGCAAATTGTGATCGGGCTGCTCGGGATCCTGGTTTTCGTAGAGCCCGACGGGCGAAGCCTGCCAGACATCGACGATCGCGCCGGCGACAGGGTTGCCGCCGAGATCGGTCACGCGCCCCGCCATCGCGAGCGGCTCTCCGCCACGCGCGTCGCGGCTGATGCTCTCGCCCGGTGCGCACATGGGCGATTGGGCGCGATAGAAAGGCCCGAGGAGCGCGGGATCGGTCTCCCCCGCGCCGCGCGCATTGTTGATCATGATGACCAGGGTCGAGAGGCCCAGGAGATCCGAGAGGAGGATCATTTCGTTCTTCTGCGCGCCGGAGGCCTTGCCGACGCGCAGCAGGAAATCGAGCCCGGTCTCGAATTCCTCCTCGGTGGGCCGCGCCTCGCGCAGGAAGGCATGCAGGTGCTTCACGAGGCTCGCCATGATCTCTCGCAGCCGCGGATCGGGCGTGCGCGACATGGCGGCCAGCACGATTCCGGTCACGGAATCGGCGTCCTCAACGACACCATGGGGAAAAGGCTGTGTCACGGAAGGTGTAAGGCGGGGCGAAGCCCGTACTTTACACTTGGCGACTTTCATTGGAGAAACGCATGGCAGCTGGCCCCGCGGTAACCTGGCAAGGCGGCACCGAACACTGGACCCGGAAGGGCGACGTGAAGCTCTTCCTCTGGAACAAGAAGGCCGCGCCGGGAACGGCCCACGCAGGCACTCTCCTCTTCGTGCACGGGTCCTCGATGGCCTCCCAGCCCACGTTCGACCTGAGCGTTCCGGGGAGGCCCGACTCCTCGGCGATGGACTGGTTCGCCGCGCGCGGCTACGACACGTGGACGATGGACAACGAGGGCTACGGCCGGTCGGACAAGAGTCGTCCTCAGAACAACGACATCTCCAACGGCGCCGACGATCTCGAGGCGGGAAGCCGCCACATCATGGCGAAGACCGGCGCGAAGAAGCTCATGGTTTACGGAATCTCCTCGGGCGCGCTGAAGGCGGCACTCTTCGCCCAGCGCAATCCCGACAGCGTCTCGCGCCTGGCGCTCGACGCATTCGTGTGGACCGGCGAAGGCAGCCCCACCCTCGACGAGCGCAAGAAGAGGCTCGCGCAGTTCCAGTCCATGCACCGGCGCCCGATCGACCGCGCATTCGTCCACAGCATCTTCGCGCGCGACCATCCCGGCACCGCCGACGACGCGACCATCGAGGCGTTCGCCGACGCGATCCTCACGCTCGACGACTCGATGCCCACCGGCACTTACGTCGACATGTGCTCGAAGCTCCCGCTCATCGACCCGGCGAAGCTGAAGGCCGCGACCCTCGTGATGCGCGGCGAATACGACGGCATCGCGGCCTTCGACGACCTGATCGAGTTCTTCAAGCGCCTGCCCAACGCGGACAAGCAGTTCGCGGTGATGGCCGGAATCTCCCATGCGAGCTTCCAGCAGAAGAATTACCGGACCGTCTATCACATCCTCCATGCGTTCTTCTCCCAACCCGAGGCCGTCTATCGCGCATGAAGATGATCCTGCTCTCCGCGCTCGCGCTCGCCGCGATCGCATTCCCGGCGCTCGCCGAGGATTATCCGAGTCGCCCGATCCGCATCGTCGTGCCGTTCGGCCCGGGCGGCTTCACCGACGTGGTCGCGCGCATCATTCAGAAGGAGCTGGGCGCCGCCCTCGGGCAGCCCATCATCATCGAGAACAGGGCCGGTGCGGGTTCGACCATCGGCAGCGCCGAGATCGCCAAGGCGAAACCCGATGGCTACAACCTCCTGATGATCTCCACGACCCACGTGATCTCGCCGCACCTGTACAAGTCGATGCAATACGACCCGATCAAGGACTTCACCCCGATCATGAAGCTGGGCGAAGGCCCCTACGTCCTCGTCGTCAATCCGAAACTCGGCGTGAAGAACGTGGCCGAGCTCATCGCGCTCGCGAAGGCGAAGCCGAACCAGGTCGACTACGCCTCCTCCGGAAACGGCAGCAGCCAGCACCTCGTGGGCGCGCTCTTCGCGACGATGGCCGGTGCCCCGATGAACCACATCCCGTACAAGGGAAGCAGCGGCGCGATGAACGACCTTCTCGGAGGGCAGGTGAAGGTGAGCTTCGTCGGCATGCCGAACGCGCTCCCCAACATCGCCGCGGGCAAGCTGCGCGCGCTCGCGGTCACGACGAAGAAGCGCTCGCCCGACTTGCCCGACGTACCGACGCTCGACGAGTCCGGAGTGCGCGGCTACGACGCGACCATCTGGCTCGCGCTGCTTGCTCCTCCGGGCACCCCGCGCGAAATCGTCAACAAGCTGAACAGCGAGCTCACGCGCGTGCTGTCGACGCCTGAATCGCGCAAGCTCATCTCGTCGGCTGGCGTGGAAGTCGCGACCAGCAGCCCCGAAGAGCTCGCGAAGCTCATGCAGAGCGAGCTGGACCGCTGGGGAAAAGTGGTGCGCGACACCGGCGCCACGGTGAACTGACGGGGCCTAGTCGGCGCAGCAGGTCGAAGGGGGTTGGCGGCGCAATTGGAGCTCGGGGCCCGCCTTCTCGACGAAGCGGATGTTCTGGCGCACGGCGTCCATGTAGAGATTGGTGCCGCCGAAGTGCGTCTGCGCGAATTGATACGCGCCGCCCAATTCTTCGTCGAGCCGCTTGGTCGCGTTCTGGTAGAAAGAAGGCGTCTTGCGCAGCAGGTCGTCG
>JADGRS010000271.1 GCA_017880705.1 Burkholderiales bacterium | reverse complement strand
TGCTTGACCGTGTTGCGGAAAAGGGCTCCAACGAACGGTACGTCGCCGAGGAACGGAACCTTGGTGACTGTCGTGCGGGTGGTCTGCTCGAAGATGCCGCCCAGCACGATCGTGTCGCCGTTGTCGACGAGCACCTGGGTCGAGACCTTCTTGGTGTCGATCGTCGGCACCGGACCCACGCCAGAGTTCACGAGCGAGCCGACCGAGTCCTTCTTCACGTCGAGGTCCATGATGATCTTGTCATCCGGCGTGATGCGCGGGGTGACCGACAGCTCGAGCACCGCGGGCTTGAACGCGACCGTGGTTGCGCCGCTTGCAGCGGCGGTGAGGTAGGGAATCTCCGTGCCCTGCGAGATGACGGCCTTCTTCTTGTCGGCGGTGATCACGCGCGGGCTGGAAACGACCTTGCCGCGGTTGTCGGACTCGAGGGCGGATAGCTCGATGTTCACAAGGTTGCCGCTGCCGAGGTTGAGGATCGACAGGCCGATGGATCCGGCGGCGCCGACGACGGGCAGGTTCACGTTGAGCTGCTCGGGCTGCGCGCCTATCGGGAGCGATGCGCCCGAACCGTTGTACACGAGCGAAGACGAGCCGCGCGAGATCGGGTTATTGCCCAGCGTGGCGACGGTGTCGTTCAGGGTGCCGGACACGCCGACGTTGTACTGGTTCGTGTTGAACGCCGACTGCGTGCCGAAGCGGGCGCCGAGCTGGCGACCCCACAAGTCGTCCGCGATCACGATGCGCGCCTCGATCAGCACCTGGCGGACCGGGACGTCGAGCTGCAGCACCAGGCGGCGGGCTTCCTCTAGGCGTGCGCTGGTGTCCTGGATGAAGAGCGTGTTGGTGCGCTCGTCGACGTTCGCGCTGCCTCGCTTGGAGAGAATGCGCTGGTCCTTGTCGGACAGGAGCGCTTTGACGTCGGCCGCCTTGGCGTACGAGAGCGCGAACGATTCCGTGCGCACCGGCTCCAGGTCGGAGACCGCGTTCTGGGCTTCGAGCGCGAGCTTCTCCTTGGCGGCGAGCTCGTCGGTCGGCGCGATCAGCACCACGTTTCCGTTCTTGCGCTTCGACAGGCCCTTCGCCTGCAGGATGATGTCGAGAGCCTGGTCCCACGGCACGTCCTTCAGCCGCAACGTGAGGTTGCCGCCGACCGTGTCGCTGGTGATGATGTTGAGGCCCGTGAAGTCGGCGATCACCTGGAGCACCGCGCGCACTTCGACGTTCTGGAAGTTCAGCGAGAGCTTCTCGCCGGCGTAGCCCGGAGTGGAGCTTTGCACGAGCCGGTTCGGATCTTCCTTGACCGGCTTCACCTCGAGGATGAATTGGGTGTCGGTCTGGTAGGCCGAATATTCCCAGATGCCGCGCGGCTCGATCACCATGCGCGCGTTGCCGCCCTGCTCGAAGGTGTCCACGTAGCGCACGGGAGTGCCGAAATCGCCCACGTCGAGGCGGCGCACGAGGTTGCGGGGAACGTTGGTGCTCAGGAAGTCGACGACCACCTGGCGGCCCTGCTGGCGGATATCGATGCCGATGTTGGCCGACGACAGGTCGACCACGACGCGCCCTTCCGAGGCCTGGCCGCGGCGGAAGTCCACATCGCGGAGGTTGTAGCGAACGCTCACGCCGGCTGCGGGCTCGGCAAAGAGCGTCGGCGCGGACGAAGGAGACGTCGGGACCGAGGCGGTCGAGGTCTGGGCCTGGGAGCCATCGATGGTGACCACCAGCTGGTTACCGTCGATCGCCTGGGTGTACGTCAGGTTGCGCGCGAGGTTCATCACGAGGCGCGTGCGGTTTGCGGTCTGCACGATCGACACGCTCTTCAGGTCGCCTTCGCCCGCCTCGATCTGCGTGCGGCCCAAGGCGTTCACGGTATCGGGCAAGTCGACGGCGATGCGCGGCGGGTTGGTAACGGCGAATCCCTGCGGGGGCGAGGCGAGAGGCTCCTTCATCCCCACCTTGACGATGATCTTTCCACCCTGGACCTGGGAGAAGTTGATCGACTCGACCGCGTTCTTCGCCGAGCCCTGGGCCCATGCGAGCGGCGCGGCGAGCGCGAGGGCCAGCGCGGCGAGCGTGGCTCCGAGTTTGCCGCTGGTTGCGATGCGGATCGTGGTAGTCACTTTCTGTCCCCTTTGCCGGCTTCCTCCAGAAGCGGCAGAACGCTCTGCCGCTCGGCCCAATCGCCGGCGCTGTCTTGAACGATTTCCTTGAGCTTGATCTCGGAGTCGTTGACGTCCATGATCAGGCCGAAGTTCTGCCCCATGTAATTGCCCTTCTTCACTCGATAGAGGGTCTTGTCGGCGCGGACCAGGGCATAGGTGTCCGTGCCTTGCGAAAGCGTGCCCACCATCTTCAGCTGCTCGAGCGGGAATGCCTCGAGAGGCTCCTTGCGCCTGTTCAGGTCCGGTGCCACGCCGCCGCCGCTGCCCTCCTTGGGCGCGCTCAGCTTGCGCGGCTTGAAGGGGTCCGGAAGGTCGAATCCCTCGTAGGGGAATGGCTCGAATGGCTTGACGGCCGGCAACGGCTCGATGCGTCGCGGCAGGCCCTTATCGGATTCGCGCACGAACTGCTTGAGATCGTCGATCTCCGAGCTGCAGCCGCCCAGCACGACGAGCGCGACGGGTATGAGAAGACGCTTCATCACTTGCCTCCGGCCTTTTTCGCGGCCTTGTCCTTGGACGACTTGTGCTGCTTGGCGACTTCCTCTTCGTCGAGGTATCTATACGTCTTGGCCACGGCTTCCATCGAGAGCACGCCGTCCCTGGGAGGATCGAGCTTGATGTCCGTGAGAAGGACGATGCGCGGCATCTTCGCCACGTCGCTCGCGAAGGCGCCCAGGTCGTGATAGTTGCCGGTGACCCGGATGTTCACCGGAAGCTCGGCGTAGAACTCCGTGAAGTTCTCCTTCTCGGAGGGCTTGAAGAGGTCGAACTGCAGGCCGCGTCCGAGCCCGGCCTGGTTGATGTCGATGAGCAGCGCGTCCATCTCGCTCTTGTTCGGCAGCTGCTTCAGGAGCGCGCCAAACGATTGCTCGATCTCCGCGCGTTGCTGCTTGTACGCGTCGAGGTTCACCGCGAGCTTCTTCTTCTCGAGGAACGTTTCCTTCTGCTTCGCGACGTCCTCCCGCCCCTTATCGATCGCGTCAACCTGCCCCTGCCAGAACACGAAATAGGCCGCGACCTGCAGGCCGATGAATATGAGGATGAACGCGCCCGCCTTGATGGGCCAGGGCCAGTTTCCGGGCTGCTTGGGGTCTAGCGTTCGTAGATCTTCGAGCAGATTCATTTGGCCCCCGCGGGCTTGGCCGGAGCGCCCTTGGCCGGCGCGCTCCTCGCGTCTTCGAGCTGCGCGCGCTTGATCGAGATGTTCATGTTGAATTCATTGACGCGGCTGCCCGACTTGTCCGGCGAGGTCACGGCCTTGATCTCCACGAGCTCCGGATTTTCCAGGTATGGCGACGCGCCGAGGTTGCGCATCAAGGTCGATACGCGCGCGTTCGATTGCGCGTAGCCCACCACGTTGACTTTCGGCCCCGCCTGCCTGATCGACTTCAGGTAGACGCCCTCGGGAAGCTGGCGCAGCAGCTGGTCGAGAAGCTGCACGGGCTCGGAGCGATTGCTCTGCAGACCTTCGACCACCTGTTTCTTGGCGAGCAGCGACGCGGTCTCCTCGCGGATCTTGCGGATTTCCTCGATCTGCTTGTCGAGCTTGTCGATCTCGCCCTTCATGTAGGTGACGTTGGCGTGCTGCTGATTCTCCTGTTGGTCGAGGACGAACCAGATGCCACCGGCCACGACGAGGCCGATCGCCGCGGCCAGGCCCGCAAGGACGCCGAATTGTTGCTGGCGGCGCTTGCGCTTCTCTTCGCGGTGAGGGAGTAGGTTGACGCGGATCATGAGGGGTCGAACCTCCGCATCGCGAGCCCGCAGGCCACCATGAGCGACGGCGCGTCGATCGTGAGCTGGCGCGGCTTGATCTTGGAGGAGAGCGCCATGTTCGCGAATGGGTTCGCGACCACGGTGTGCACCTGGGTCCGCTGGGCGACCATCTCCTCGAGGCCGTCGAGCATCGCGCAACCGCCGGTCAGAAGGATGTGGTCGACCTTGTTGAATTGCGTCGACGTGAAGAAGAACTGCAACGCGCGCTGGATTTCCAGGACGATCTTCTCGTTGAACGGCTGCAACACGTCGGGTCCGAAGTTCTCGGGAAGATTGCCGACGCGCTTGGCGGCCTCGGCCTCCTCGACCGGCATGTCGAATTGGCGGGCAATGTCCTGGGTGAGGGAGTTTCCGCCGATCTGCTGCTCGCGCGTGTAGACGGTCTGGCCGTTGTGCACCACCGTGACCCGGGTGACGGTCGCGCCGATATCGACGATCACGGTCACGTCGCTCTCGGAAATTCCCGAAGCCCCGCCGCAGATCAACTCGAAGGCAGTCTGGGAGGCGTAGGACTCGACGTCCATCACGATGGTCTTCAGCCCGGCGGCCTCGGCGGCGGCCACGCGGTCCTCGATCTTTTCCTTCCGGGAGGCGGCGATGAGCACCTCGACCTCGTCATCCCCTGAGGGGGCCGGCCCAAGCACCTGGAAGTCGAGGTTCACCTCGTCCAGGCTGAACGGGATGTATTGGTTGGCCTCGCCCTGGACCTGGACCTCCATGTCCTCCTCGCGCTGGTTGCCCGGGAGGATCACCTTCTTGGTGATCACGGCCGCCGCGGGGAGGGCGAGGGCGATATTGCGGATTCTCGAGCCCAGGGCCTTGTGGGCGCGCTTGATGGCCTCGCCCGCAGCCTCGATGTTGGCGATGTTGCCGTCCACCACAGTGTCCTTAGGAAGCGGCTCGATCGCGTACCGTTCGACGCGGTAAACGTTACGGCCAGCCTCCGCGATCTCCACCATCTTGACCGAGGACGAGCTGATGTCGCAGCCCACGAGGGGCGGCGCTTTGGCTTTCAGGAAATCGAACTGGGCG
>JADGRS010000270.1 GCA_017880705.1 Burkholderiales bacterium | reverse complement strand
GGACGGGCGAATACGTGGGCGATCGTCGTGTGCTCGCCGGGCTTCAGGTCGAGCGCGACCTCGAGCGTCGGGAATCCCGGGTTGCGCACCTGCACCACGCGATGGCCCGCCTCGACTTCGATCTCGCGCAGCGGCGGCGTGACCCCTCGGGACACGCCGTCGACTACGATCTCGCCGCGCGGTCGCACGTTGAACCGCACCACGGCCGGCAGCGCCGGAAAGAGGCGCTTGGCCGCTTCGCGCCCGGCGAGGCCCAGGAGCAGGATGGTCGCCACGCCGCCCATGCCATAGGCGAGCAGCCGCCGGCGATGGGACGATCCGAGCGATGCATCGGGGGTGTAGAACGAGTGCAGGCGCACTCGGGTGTCGGTGAAATCGCCGGCCGTCGCGAGATCCGCGGCGCGGGCGGGATCGCGGCTTTGCAGCGCCTTGGCGAAATCGTGCGTGACGAGTAGCTTCTCGGGCGAGGCGAAGCGCGCCGCCGCCGCCGCGGCGGTGAGCCCGTCGCCGAACACGCGAGGGTCGGCGCCGCCCGAGGTGAGCGCCAGCGGACCGTAGTTGAGGCCGGCCTGCAACGGCGACTCCGGGGCGCTCCCGTGCAGCGCCTGCGCGACGTCCAGCGCGAGCGCCGGCTCGCCGAACACGATGATCGCGAGCCCGTCGTCCGCATCCAGCACGATGCGCTGATCGGCGGCGAGCGCGGAAATGGCGGACCGTGCGCGGCTTTCGAGGCGCTCCTTCAGCGCCGCCTGCTCGGACACCGGCAGCGTTGCGAACTGCGGGATGCGCAGGAACGCGACATTGGCGTGGATGGGCGTGGCTGCCGGAGTCATTGCAGCAGTGTAATTGGTGTCAGGTACGAATTATCCCAGAGGAGTCGCTCCTCGATAATTCGTACCTGACACCAATTACTTCAGCGCCTTGAAGCGCAGGCGGTGGGGCGCGGCGGCCTCGTCGCCGAGGCGCTCGTGCTTGTCTTCCTCGTACTCGTGGTAGTTGCCCGGATAGAGCACCCACTGCGAGTCGCCCTCGGCGGCGAGGATGTGCGTGCAGATGCGATCGAGGAACCAGCGGTCGTGGGAGATGCAGAGAACCGTGCCCGCGAATTCGCTCAACGCGTCCTCGAGCGCGCGCAGCGTTTCCACGTCGAGGTCGTTGGACGGCTCGTCGAGCAGCAGCACGTTGCCGCCGTCGAGGAGCGTCTTCGCGAGGTGCAGCCGGCCGCGCTCGCCGCCCGACAGGTTGCCCGTGAGCTTCTGCTGGTCCTGTCCCTTGAAGTTGAAGCGGCCGAGGTAGGCGCGCGACTGGATCTCGAACTTGCCGATCGTGAGGATGTCCTGCCCGCCGGAGACCGCCTGCCACACGTTCTGCTTCGGATCGAACTGGCGCGTCTGGTCCACCACGGACATCTTCACCGTGTGGCCGACCTTGATCTCGCCCTTGTCGGGCTTCTCCTTGCCCATGATCATGCGGAAGATCGTCGACTTGCCCGCGCCGTTCGGGCCGATGATGCCGATGATCGCGCCCGCGGGAATGATGAACGACAGGTCGTCGATCAGCAGGCGATCGCCGTAGCCCTTGGACACGTTCTTGAACTCGATCACCTCGTTGCCGACGCGCTCCGCCACGGGAATGAAGATCTCGGCCGTCTCGTTGCGCTTCTGGTATTCGTACGAGTTCAGCTCCTCGAAGCGCTTCAGGCGCGCGGAGTTCTTCGTCTGCTGGCCCTTCGCGTTCTTGCGCACCCACTCGAGCTCCTTCTTGATCGCCTTCTGCCGCGCGCTCTCGGAAGACTCTTCCTTCTGCAGGCGGTCGCGCTTCTGCTCGAGCCAGTCGGTGTAGTTGCCCTTGTACGGGTGGCCGGTGCCGCGGTCGAGCTCAAGGATCCACTCGGCCGCGTTGTCGAGGAAGTAGCGATCGTGGGTCACCGCGACGACGGTGCCCGGAAAGCGCGCGAGGAATTGCTCGAGCCACTCCACGCTCTCGGCGTCGAGGTGGTTCGTCGGCTCGTCGAGGAGCAGCATGTCGGGCTTCGACAGGAGCAGCCTGCACAGCGCCACGCGCCGCTTCTCGCCGCCGGACAGGACGTCGACCTTCGCGTCCCAAGGCGGCAGGCGCAGCGCGTCGGCCGCGACTTCGAGCTGCGTGTCGAGCGTCGACGAATCCGCCGAGGCGAGGATCTTCTCGAGCGCTTCCTGCTCCGACGCGAGCTTGTCGAAATCGGCGTCGGGCTCCGCGTACGCGGCGTAGATCTGGTCGAGGCGCTTCTTCGCGGCGAACACTTCGCCCAGGCCCTCCTCGACCGCTTCACGGACGGTGTGGCCGGGCTCGAGCTGCGGCTCCTGCGGCAGGTAGCCGATGCGGATCCCCGGCATCGAGTGGGCTTCGCCCTCGTAGTCCTTGTCGATTCCCGCCATGATCTTCAGGATCGTCGACTTGCCCGCGCCATTCAGCCCGAGGAGGCCGATCTTCGCCCCGGGGTAGAAGGAAAGGTTGATGTTCTTCAGGATCTGGCGCTTGGGCGGAACGATCTTGCCCACGCGGATCATCGTGTAGACGTACTGAGCCATGGGGAACGCGTTTTCTAAGCGAGGTGATTCGGAAAGCAGGGGCGAAGGATACAACAAACCGACGTCTTTTCGCGGGGCCGCGCCGGTCAAGGTAAATTGGGGGCTGGTCGTGGAATTTCCACCCCTCGTCGCATGGCTCCTTACCGATCGGCGCACACGCGCCTAGATTCGCCTCTTCGACCCTCCCGGAGGCTGCAATGACATTCAAGGCATTGTTTGGAGCGATAGTCCTGGCTTCGGTTCTCACGCTCACCGCCGCGCACCCTGGAATCGAACCGGCGGGCTGGATCATGGCCGGCTCGCACCCGATGTTCTACGAAATGGGAATCGCACCCGGCGGTGGGCAGAATCGCGGACCCGCGGGCTATCTCAAGTCCAAGGAAGCGGTATCGGGGTTCGGCACGATGATGCAGCAATTCGCCGCCGACAATTACCTCGGGCAGCGCGTCCGGTTTTCGGCGGCGGTCAGGACCGAGAACGTGACGGGCTGGGCCGGGATCTGGATGCGTACCGATAGTCCGGAGCGCACGGGCGTGACGTTCGACAACATGCAGGATCGCCCCATCAAGGGCACGACGGGTTGGACGCGGAACGCGGTCGTGCTCGACGTGCCGGCGAACGCATCGGTCATCGCGTTCGGCGTCCTGGTGAACGGCGAGGGCGCGGCTTGGCTCGACGACGTCAAGTTCGAGATCGTGCCGAGCTCCGTTCCGACGACCGACCTCAAGCGTGCGGCGCTGAAGCGCGTGCCGGGAAATCTGGACTTCTCCTCTCCCGTCGTGTCCCGGTGACGCGCTACTCGGAAGAATTGCTCGGCGAATACCGCGGAATCGGCGACCCTCGGGCGTGGGCGGCTGCGATCGTCTTCTTCGGCGTCGCATATCTCTGGTTCGGCGCATGGCCTCCCTGGGTCGCACGCGCAGCGCAACTCTTGTCGACGTACGCGCTCGCGTTCCTCGCGATTTCGTTCATGCGCCTCTGCCTGCCATGGCCGCAACCTTTCGCGGTGCCGGTCATCCTCTCGTCCTTCATCGTCGGCGCGAGCGCCCTGTGGCCCGCGATCGCTTTGCAATCGCTGGGAGGCACGCCCTCGGCAAGCGAGCCGATTCTTTCGAGCTTCCTCGTGGCCGCGGTGTTCGTCGGGGCGATGATCATTCCCGGACTCTTCGTCCGCCGCGCGGAGCAAGCCAGGCGCCAGGAAGAGGCACAACGCCACGCCCGGGAGCTCGAGCGCGAGACGCATCTGAAGCAGCTCGCCGAGATGCGCCTCAAGGCCCTGCACGCGCAGATCGAGCCCCACTTCCTCTTCAACACGCTCGGCAACGTCCAGCATCTGCTGCGCACTTCGCCGCCCGACGCGGACAGGATGCTGGAGAGCCTGATCCACTACCTCAAGAGCGCCGTGCCGCAGATGCGCTCCGGCACCTCGACCGTGGGCGAAGAGCTCGCGCGCGTCGAGGCTTACCTTGCCATCATGGGAGTGCGCATGGGCGCGCGGCTGCGCTACCGCATCGACGTCCCCGACGAGGCGTGCGGGGAGCCGCTGCCGCCCTTGAGCCTGGTGACGCTCGTGGAAAATGCGGTGAAGCACGGCGTCGATCCCAATCCCGCGGGGGGCTCGATCCTCATCGAGGGCCGAATGAACGCCACCTCGCTCACGCTTCGCGTGATCGACGACGGAATCGGGTTCACGAGCGAGATCGGCAGCGGCATCGGACTCACCAACCTGCGCGATCGCCTGTTCGCGATCCATGGCGCGGCGGCGGCGCTCGAGATGGCGGCGCGAAATCCGAGCGGCGTGGAGGCGGCGCTCACGATTCCCATGGCTTCCCATGCAGCCGCTGGGTAGGGCGACCGCCGTCCTCGTCGAAGACGAAGCGCTGCTGCGCGCGGAGCTGCGCGGCCAGCTACGCTCGCTGTGGCCCGAGTTGCGCGTGGCCGCGGAGGCCGGCGATGGCATCGAAGCGCTGCGTGCGTTCGAGGAGCATCAGCCGGATATCGTGTTTCTCGATATCCGCCTGCCGGGCATGAGCGGGCTCGAGCTCGCCGAGCCCTTGTCGAAACGCTGTCACGTGGTCTTCGTGACCGCGCACCATGAGTATGCGGTGGCGGCATTCGAGCAAGGCGCGATCGATTACGTGGTGAAGCCGCTCGACACGGCACGCCTCGCCACCACCGTCTCACGACTCAAGGCGCGCCTGCGGCAGCAGCCGCTCGATCTCACCGGGCTCATCGCCCAGCTGCGCGAATCCCAAGCGGTGGAGCGAGTGCGCTGGATCCAGGCCTCGGTCGGCAACAAGATCCGCATCATCCCCACGGAAGAAGTGCTCTACTTCCAGAGCGAGGCGAAGTACACGAAGGTCGCCTCGGATCGCGGCGACATGCATGTTCGCCGGACGATAAGGGAGCTCT
>JADGRS010000269.1 GCA_017880705.1 Burkholderiales bacterium | reverse complement strand
TAGTCCACGGGGCAATCGATGACCACGACCGTGTCCATCGCGAGCGCGAGCTTCTCCGCGGAAAGATCGACGGCCACCACCGCGCGCGCCCCCGATGCGACCGCGCCGAGGATCGACGCGAGTCCCACGCCGCCGAGGCCGACGACCGCGACCGACGATCCGGCGCGAACCTGCGCGGTGTTCACGACCGCGCCCACCCCCGTCAATACCGCGCACCCGAATAGAGCCGCCTCGTCGAGCGGAAGCGAGGGATCGACCTTCACCGCGGAATGGCGCGAGACGACGGCGTATTCCGCGAAGGCCGAGCACCCCATGTGGTGGTAGACACGCGATCCGTCGTTGCGGAAGAGATGCCCCTCTCCCGTGAGCAGCGTTCCCGCCGTGTTCGCCGCGGCGCCGGGCTCGCACAGCGCGGGCCGTCCCTCGGCGCACGGATTGCAATGCCCGCAGCTCGGAATGAAGACGAGCACGACGTGGTCGCCCTTCTTCAGGTCGGAGACGCCCGCTCCCAGCTCCTCGACGGTTCCCGCCGCTTCATGCCCCAGCGCCATGGGCGTGGGCCGCGGCCGATCGCCGTTGATCACGGACAGGTCCGAATGGCACAGCCCCGCGGCGCCCATCTTCACCAGGATCTCGCCGGGCCCCGGAGGTTTCAGCTCGAGCGTCTCGATCGTGAGGGGCTTGGATTTCGCGTAGGGCAGCGCCGCCCCCATCGCGTTGAGGACGGCTGCGCGGATCTTCATCGCTTCCCTTCTCCAATCTTCTTCAATTTCTCGGTGAGCTTCATGTTCTCGCGATAGTCCACGGGGCAATCGATGACCACGACCGTGTCCATCGCGAGCGCCTTCTTCATCGTCGGCACCAGGTCCTCGGTCCGCGCGATGCGGAAACCGGTCGCGCCGAAGCTCTCGGCGTACTTCACGAAGTCGGGATTCTTGAAATCGATGTACGCGGGGCGCCCGAAGTGGCGCAGCTGGTGCCAGGTGATGAGGCCGTACTCGGAATCGTTCCAGATGAGGATCACGATGGGCGTCTTCATGCGCATCGCCGTCTCGATCTCCTGGGAATTCATCATGAAGCCCGCGTCTCCGGTGACCGCGATCACTTTCTTCCCGGGATAGGCGAGCTTCGCCGCGATCGCTCCCGGCACCGCGATCCCCATCGCGGCGAAGCCGTTGGAGATGATGCAAGTATTGGGCCGCTCCGCGCGGTACATGCGCGACATCCACATCTTGTGGGCGCCCACGTCCGAGATCGCGATGTCCTCGGGCCCGAGCACCTCGCGCACGTCCCAGACGATCTTCTGCGGCTTCACCGGGAAGGCGGTGTCGTTCGCGTATTCGCGACGGTCCTCGACGATCGACTTGCGCACGTCCTTGAAGGCGGGCTCCTTGCGCGGCTTCGCCTTCAGCGCGATGCCGCGCAGCGAATGCCCGATGTCGCCCAGCACGCCCACCTTCACGATGTAGTTCGCGTCCACCTCGGCGGGAAGCGCGTCGATGTGGACGATGGTCTTGTCGTTGTTCGGGTTCCACATGTCGGGGTGGTACTCGACCATGTCGTAACCGACGCAGACGACGCAGTCCGCCTGCTCGAAAGCGAACCACGGGAGGTCGCGCGCCTTGAGGCCGATGGTGCCGAGGCACAGCTCGTTGGTGAAAGGCATGATGCCCTTCGCCATGAAGGTGTTGGCGACCGGGATGCGCAGCACCTGCGCGAAGCTCACCAGCGAATCGGCGGCGCCCTGGCGGATCACGCCGTTGCCGGCGAGGATCACCGGGTTCTTCGCCTCCGAGATGAGCTTCGCGGCATAGTCGATCTTCGCGTCGGGCGCGTTGGGGCTGTAGGCCGACTGCACCGGGATGGGCTTCTTGTCGACCTTCATCTCGGCGATGTTCTCGGGAAAGTCGATGAAGGCGGCGCCCGGCTTCTCGGTCTGCGCGACCTTGAACGCCTTCCTCACGATCTCCGGCGTGATGCCCGGATCGAGCACCTGGGTGCTGTACTTCGTGATCGGCTTGAACATGTTCACCAGGTCGAGGATCTGGTGGCTTTCCTTGTGCAGGCGCGTGGTCGCCCCCTGCCCCGCGATGGCGACGAGCGGCGCGCGGTCCATGTTGGCATCGGCCACGCCCGTGATGAGGTTGGTGGCGCCAGGACCCAGCGTCGACATGCAGACGCCCGCGCGGCCGGTGAGCCGCCCGTAGACATCGGCCATGAAGGCCGCGCCCTGCTCATGGTGGCAGGTCACGAACGTGATCGAGCTGCCGAGCAGCGCGTCCATCACGTCGATGTTCTCCTCGCCGGGGATGCCGAAGATGTAATCGACGCCCTCGTTCTCGAGGCATTTGACGAGGAGCTCGGCGGCGCTCTGCGTCTTGGCCGCGGTCGTGGGAGCGTGGGCGGCTTTCTGGCCGGAAGCGGTGACATCCGCGGGGGCTGGCATGGTCGATATCCTGTCGAGCGGCTTGCGGTTCTGGGGGGTCTGCATAAACAGTGTAATACGCCCGCCTGAATCGAAATTCAGCCGCGCAGGGACCGCCTCAGTAGATGCTCGGTTCGCCCACGGGGGCGCCGAAGTCGGTCTGCAGGAAGTCGAAGTCGCACCCTTCGTTGGCCTGGCGAATGTGCCGGGTGAACACGTAGCCGTAGCCCCGCTCGAAGCGCTTCCCCGGTTGCTTCCACAGCGCCTTGCGGCGCGCCATTTCCTCGTCGGAAATCTCGAGGCGAATGCTGCGCGCGTCGATGTCGACCGAGATCATGTCGCCGTTCTTCACCAGCGCGAGGGGGCCGCCGATATAGGACTCGGGCGCCACGTGAAGAATGCATGCGCCGTAGCTGGTGCCGCTCATGCGGGCGTCCGACAATCGCAGCATGTCGCGGATGCCCTGCTTCACGAGCTTCTTCGGGATGGGAAGCATTCCCCATTCGGGCATGCCCGGCCCTCCTTGCGGCCCGGCGTTGCGCAGCACCAGGACGTGATCGGCGGTGACGTCAAGGTTCTCGTCGTCGACCGCCGCCTTCATCGAGGGGTAGTCGTCGAACACCAGCGCGGGGCCGCTGTGCTTGAAGAAGCGCGGCTCGCAGGCGCTCGGCTTGATGACGCAGCCGTCGGGCGCGAGGTTTCCCTTGAGCACCGCAAGCGCTCCCTCGTCGTAGAGGGCGTTTTCGAGCGTGCGGATCACGTCGTTGTTGTGGACTTCGGCGTCGGCGATGTTCTCTCCAAGAGTCTTTCCCGTGACCGTCAACGCGCCGAGCTCGAGCTTGCCCCGCAGCCGCGTCATCAGGCCGCGCAGGCCACCGGCGTAGAAGAAGTCCTCCATCAGGTACTTGTCGCCGCTCGGGCGGATGTTGGCGATGACCGGCACGTTGCGGCTCGCCTTCTCGAAGTCGTCGAGGCCGATGTCGCAGCCGGCGCGGCGCGCCATGGCGATCACGTGAATGATGGCGTTGGTGGAGCATCCCATCGCCATCGCCACGGCGATCGCATTCTCGTACGCCGCTCGGGTCTGGATACGGGACGGCGTGAGGTCCTCCCACACCATCTCGACGCATCGGCGCCCCGATTCGGTGCACATGCGGACGTGGTTCGAGTCATCCGCTGGAATGGACGACGACCCGGAAAGGCTCATGCCGATCGATTCGATGATCGCCGTCATGGTGCTCGCCGTACCCATCGTCATGCAGGTGCCGTGGCTGCGCGCGATGCCGCCCTCCACGCCCAGCCAGTCGGCCTTGCTGAGCTTGCCCGCGCGGCGCTCGTCCCAGTACTTCCACGAATCCGATCCCGAGCCGAGGATCGTTCCCTTGTAGTTGCCCCGCAGCATGGGGCCGGCCGGCACGAAGATGGCGGGGAGGTTCACGCTCGTCGCGCCCATGAGGAGCGCGGGCCCGGTCTTGTCGCAGCCGCCCATGAGGACCGCGCCGTCCACGGGATGGGACCGCAGCAACTCCTCCGTCTCCATCGCGAGCATGTTGCGGTACATCATCGTGGTGGGCTTGACGTACGTTTCCGACAGCGAGAGCGCCGGCAACTCGACCGGAAAACCGCCCGCCTGCAGGATGCCGCGCTTCACGTCCTCGACGCGCTCCTTGAAATGCTTGTGGCACGGCTGGAGGTCCGACCACGTGTTGAGGATCGCGATGATCGGGCGCCCGAGGTAATCCTCGGGCGCGTAGCCCATCTGCATCATGCGCGAGCGATGGCCGAAGGAACGCAGGTCGTCGGGCGCGAACCATCTCGCGCTGCGCAGGGACGCGGGTGCCTTCTTCAGGGATGTCATGCGGGCTCCGGTTGCGATGCGCGGGGCTTGATTCCCCACGCGTCGAGCTGCTTCTTCAACTTGGAAGCCTGCGCATCGGTGAGCGGCCACGCGGAGGGCGGCCGTGTCGCGCCGCAATCCTCGCCCAGCATCTGCAACGCCGCCTTCACCACCGTCACGTTGGTGCCGTTCTGCTCCTCGGCCCGCAGGTCCTCGAAGCCGGCCATCATGTCGATCAGCTTTCGCGCCCGCGCGTAGTCGCCCTTCTCGAGCGCGGCGTGGATCGCGACCGAGTGCTCGGGCCAGACGTTGATGAGTCCCGACGTGAAGCCTCGCGCGCCCACGGCGAAGAACGGCGGCGCCCAGGGTTCCGCGAGCCCGTCGACCCACACGATCTCCGGATCGCCGCGCCGGATCGCTTCGGCAAGGCGCATCGGCGTGGGACAGGCCCACTTCACGCCCGCGACGCCGGGAACGCGGCAGAGCTTCTCGATCGCGTCCAGGCCGATCCCGTCGTTTCGCAGATACAACATCAGCGGCAACCCGGCGCCTGCTTCCGCGATGCGCTCGACATACGAGATCACGCCGCGCGGCGAAACGAACGGATCGGGCGGCTGGTGGACCATCAGCGCCGAAGCGCCCGCGGCCCGCGACGCGCGGGCTAGCGCGCAGGCATCGTGCACGCTTTTGCCCACGCCGCCAATGAGCACCGAGCGCCGGTC
>JADGRS010000268.1 GCA_017880705.1 Burkholderiales bacterium | reverse complement strand
CGCCGACATGAGCGCGCAGCCGATCTCGAAGGCGCACACCTTCTTCGAGAAGCTCGCGGTCGCGGGCCGCGAGCAGGAGATCGCGCGCGACATCCTCGCCGAGCTCATCGCGCGGCTGGGATTCCTCGAGCAGGTGGGCCTCGGCTATCTCGCGCTCGACCGTGGCGCGCCGACACTCTCGGGTGGCGAGGCGCAGCGCATTCGACTCGCGGCGCAGCTCGGCTCGAACCTGCGCGGCGTGTGCTACATCCTCGACGAGCCGACGATCGGCCTGCATCCGCGCGACAACCAGATCCTGCTCGATACGCTCACGCGCCTCGGCGCGAAGGGCAACACGCTGGTGGTGGTCGAGCACGACGAGGACACCATTCGCCGCGCCGAGCACGTGATCGACCTCGGGCCCGGCGCGGGGCGCCTCGGCGGATACATCGTCGCGCAGGGCAACGCGGAGGAGCTGAAGGCCAATCCCGATTCGCTCACGGGACACTTCCTGCGCTCGCCGCTCCAGCATCCGCTGCAGCCGCGCCGCACCGTCGACCAGTCCACGCCCTCGGTCGAGGTGATCGGCGCGAAGCTGCACAACTTGAAGGACGTGAACGTGCGCTTCCCGCTCGGAAGGCTCTCGATCGTGACGGGCGTGTCGGGCTCGGGCAAGTCCACGCTCGCGCGCGATGTGCTGCACGAGAACCTCGCGCGCCTCGTCGCCGCCGCGCGCGACCGCAAGAAGGCGGGCGGAATGACCGGCGCCAGGGGCATCAAAGGCTGGGAGCACGTCTCGCGCGTGCTGGAAGTCGACCAGACCCCGATCGGCAAGACGCCGCGCTCGTGCCCCGCGACCTACGTAGGCTTCTTCGACAACATCCGCAAGCTTTTCGCCGACACGCAGGAAGCGCGCATCCGCGGCTACACCGCGAGCCGCTTCTCCTTCAACACCGCCGGCGGGCGCTGCGACGGCTGCGACGGCCAGGGCGTGAAGACCATCGAGATGAGCTTCCTTCCCGACGTGAAGGTCTCGTGCGAAGTGTGCAACGGCGCCCGCTTCAACGCGGAAACGCTCGCGGTGAAGATGCGCGGCAGGAACATCGGCGAAGTGCTCGCGATGAGCGTGGACGAAGCGGTGGAATACTTCACGCACCACGCGTCGATCCACCATTGCCTGCGCTTGCTACAGGACGTGGGCCTCGGCTACCTCACGCTCGGCCAGCAGAGCCCAACGCTTTCAGGCGGCGAGGCGCAGCGCATCAAGCTCGTGACCGAGCTCGCCAAAGTGCGGGGTCCGCAGGCGCCGCGTCCCGGCCGCGCGTCCATGGCGCAGCACACGCTGTACGTCCTCGACGAACCGACCGTGGGCCTGCACATGGCCGACGTGGAGAAGCTCATCCGCGTATTGCATCGATTGGTCGATGCGGGCAACAGCGTCGTCCTCATCGAGCACAACCTCGACGTGATCGCGGAAGCCGACTGGATCGTGGACCTCGGACCCGAAGGCGGCGACGCGGGGGGAAGAGTCGTGCTCGCCGCGCCTCCCGAGGAATTCCTGAAGCCCGGCACGAAGAGTCATACGGCGAAGGCGCTGCGGGAATTCATGCTGACCCACCAGGCCTAGTGTCGACGGAAACCAAGACTGGAACATGGGGTTCGCTCGCGCTCTGCCTGATTCTGGCGGCGTGCGGAGGCGGCGGCGGTGGCGGCGGCACATCGATGCCGCCTCCGATCGTCCTCGCCACGTTCGCCACCTGGAGCGCTTCGCCGCAAGCGCTGAACGACGCCCCAGCCGGCGCGCCGCGTCCCGCGCCGGCCCTCTTCAGCGACCAGACGGTGAGGCAGATCGCGCATCTCTCCGCGGGCGGCAGCAAGCTGAGGGTGAAGCTCTCGAATCTCTTTGGAAGCGGGCCCGTCACTTTCACCGCGGTGCGGATCGCGAAAAGCACCGGGGCTTCGTCGATCGATGCGTCCACGGACCGCGCCGTGACCTTCGGAGGCGCGGCGTCGCTCACCGCGCCAGCGGGAGGCGAGCTCTGGAGCGACGACGTCGATCTTCCCGTCGCGCGCGGCGCCGATGTCGCGGTCAGCATCTACATCGCGGCACCGACGTCCGCCGAGAGCGGACACATCGAAGCCAACAGCACCGTGTACCTGGCTCACGGAAATATGGCGAGCGCGCCTGCGCTCGCCGGCGCGGACACCCGCACGTCGTTCTACTGGTTGAGCGAGATCGCCGCGAGCGCGGAGCAGAAGCCCAACGTGGTGGTGGCCTTCGGGGACTCGATCACCGAGGGGAGCCAATCCACCCTCGATCGAAACCAGCGCTATCCGGACCTGCTCTCCGCACGCCTTTCGGGCGAAACGAGTCCGGCGATCTGCGTCGTGAACGCGGGCATCGGCGGCAACCGCTGGGTGTTCGATTTTCCGGGGCCGAGCGGCGCGAGCCGTTTCGACCGCGACGTACTCGGCGTGCAGGGCGTGACGCACGCGATCCTTCTCCTCGGCATCAACGATCTCGAGGTCGCGCACACCATTCCTTCGCAGGCGGTCACGGTCGACCAGCTGATCGCGGCCACGCAGACCGCGGTGTCGAAAGCGAAGGCAAGGGGCGTGAAAGTGTTCCTCGGAACGCTCCTGCCGTACAAGGGCTCGGCCCTCTACGATCCCGCCGACGAGGCGGTGCGAGAAGCATACAACGCGTGGATCCGCTCGCAGGCGGTCGCGGACGGCGTCGTCGATTTCGAGGCGGCGCTGCGCGATCCCTCGGATCCCCTCGCGATCGCACCGCAGCTCGCCTCGGCCGATCACATTCATCCGAACGACGCAGGCTATGCGGCGATGGCGGCCGCCGTGGACATCACGAAGCTTCGCTAGGCACTCGTTACCGGTTGTTGCAGCGCGGGATGGGATAGCGCGAAGAGCTTCGCGGTTCGGGCGTAAAATCGCGCCCATGTCCCGTCTCCTGTTCGCGCTTTCGCTCGCGATCGCGGCCTTGCCGGCGTACGCGGCCGATCCGCCCAAGGTCCTCCGCTACGCCTTCGAGATCGCGGAGACGAGCTTCGATCCGCACCGCATCAGCGACGTCTACTCGCAGATCGTGAACTGCGGGATGTTCGATGCGCCCCTCACCTACGACTACCTCGAGCGCCCGCTCAAGCTCAAGCCCAACACGACCGCGATGCCCGAGGTGAGCGCCGACGGGACGATCTACACGCTGCACGTGAAGCCCGGCATCTACTTCGCCGACGATCCCGCGTTCAACGGCAAGAAGCGCGAGCTGGTGGCGCAGGACTTCATCTACTCGATGAAGCGCGTAATCGATCCGAAAGTGCGCGCTTCGCAGGCGGCCGAGATCGAGCCCTTCGTCCTGGGCGCGGAGGAGGCGGCGGTGAAGGCGCGCAAGTCGAATACCTTCGACTACGACGCGCCCATCGAGGGCCTCAGGGTCCTCGATCGCTACACGTTCCAGGTGCGGCTCAATCGCCCGCTCTTCGTCTTCATCTACAACTTCGCGGATTGCCGCATCACGTGCGCCGTCGCAAGGGAAGTCGTCGAGCGATACGGCGACGATTTCGGCTCACATCCGGTCGGCACCGGCCCGTGGCG
Source organism: Burkholderiales bacterium (assembly GCA_017880705.1). Classification (GTDB taxonomy): domain Bacteria; phylum Pseudomonadota; class Gammaproteobacteria; order Burkholderiales; family Usitatibacteraceae; genus Usitatibacter. The sequence goes on along the minus strand of JADGRS010000268.1, from coordinate 1,412 downwards.
CCTCGTCTTCTGGAAGCGCACGTCGAAAATGGTGTTCGAGCGCAATCCTTCCTTCCGCGAAGAGTACTTCGACGCGAACCCGAATGCGGACGATGCGCGCGGCCAGCAGATCCTCGCGCAGATGAAGGGAAAGCGCCTGCCGGTCATCGACCGCGTCGAGGTTTCGATCATCGAGGAAACGCAGCCGCGCTGGCTCTCGTTTCTCAACGAAGAGATGGATCTGATGTTCCTCATTCCCGAGGAATTCGCCTACCAGGCGTTCCCCAACAACAAGATCGCGCCGAACCTCGCCAAGCGCGGCATCGCCATGGAGCAGCAGCCCTCGCTCGACCTTACCTACAACTTCTTCAACATGGACGATCCGGTGGTGGGCGGCTACACGCCGGATAGAGTCGCTCTGCGGCGGGCGATCATTCTCAGCTACAAGACGCAGGACGAGATCTCCATCATCCGCAAGGGCCAGGCAATTCCCGCGCAGACGCCCTACAGCCCGGGAGTCGCGGGATACGACCCGAACTTCCACACGAGCGCGAACGAGTACGATGTCGCCAAGGCGAAGGCGCTCCTCGACATGTTCGGCTACGTCGACCGCGACGGCGACGGCTACCGCGAGATGCCCGACGGCAAGCCGCTCCTGCTTCATTTCTCGTCGACTCCCACGGCGCGCGACCAGCAGCTGGACGAGCTGTGGAAGCGCAGCATGGACGACATCGGTGTGCGCATGGAAGTGGTGAAAGGCAAATGGCCCGACATTCTCAAGGCCGCCCGCCTCGGCAAGATCCAGTTCTGGCAGCTGGGCGGCACCGCCTCGGCGCCGGATGCCGATACCTGGCTCAGCAGTCTCTGGGGCCCGAACGTCGATCAGAACTTCGCGAGATTCAGGCTGGACAAGTACGATCGCCTCTACGAAAAGGCGCGCTCGATGCCCGACAGCCCCGAGCGCACCAAGCTCTACCAGGAGATGGCGAAGCTCGTGGTGGCGTACGCGCCCTGGAAGCTGAACACCCACCGCATCCGCACGGACTTGTGGTATCCCCAGGTGATCGGCTACCGTCGCTCGGGCATCCTCACCTACAATTTCTGGAAGTACATCGACGTCGACAACACGAAACGGCGCCAATAAACCACCTCGAGGAGATGACATGCGCACAACCCCGCACCTGGTATGCCTGAGTCTCGCCGCAGCGCTGTTCGCCGGCGCCGCGTTCGCCGACCTGAAGATCGGCTACATCGACCCGCTCTCGGGAGGCGCCGCGAGCGCGGGCGTGAACTCGCAGAAGCACGTGCAGTTCTTCATCGACAAGATCAACGCCGCGGGCGGCTTGAATGGCGAGAAGCTCGAGCTCCTCTCCTACGACAACAAGGTGAACCCGCAGGAATCGCTCATCATGCTGAAGAAGGCGATCGACGAG
>JADGRS010000267.1 GCA_017880705.1 Burkholderiales bacterium | reverse complement strand
GGTGAATATCAGCGCGGAGGCCTCGAAGGGCGGCGTGCGGCCGGAGGAGGTGGCCGGGCTCGCCCGCGAGATCTGCGCGATGCCGCGGCTGAGGCTGCGCGGCCTCATGGGGATGGCGAGCGCCTCGCAGGACGCGGCGTCGCAGCGCCGGCAGTTCGCGCTGCTGCGCAGGACCTTCCGCGACCTCGTCGCCGCGGGGCTTCCCCTCGACACGCTCTCGATGGGGATGAGCCAGGATTTCGAGGCCGCGATCGCCGAGGGAGCGACAATGGTGCGAATCGGAACGGCGATCTTCGGTGAACGCGACAACAAGAAAGCGGCGTAAGGCATGAAGATCGGTTTCATCGGCGGCGGCAACATGGCGCGCGCGATCATCGGCGGCCTCGTCGCCAAGGGCGCGCGCGCGGCCGACATCGTCGTGGTGGAGATCGACTCCGCCGCGCGGCTGAAGCTCGTCTCGGAGCTCGGGGTCGCGGCGCTCGAATCGCCGGGCGCGCAGCTCGCCGCCGTGGAGGTGGTGATCCTGGCCGTGAAGCCCCAGCAGATGCGCGCGGCGGCTCACGCGCTGGCGCCCCATCTCGCCGACCCGCTCCTCGTCACGATCGCAGCGGGCATCCGCATCGAGAGCCTTTCGCGCTGGCTGGGCGGCCGCGGGCGCATCGTGCGCGCCATGCCCAATACGCCGGCGCTGGTGCACGCGGGAGTGACGGGCCTCCATGCGCCTCCCGGGGTCGGCCCGGAGGATCGCAGGACCGCCGAGAAGCTCATGTCCGCGGTGGGCGCGGCGATCTGGTTCGAGAGCGAGTCCGACCTTGATGCCGTGACGGCCGTCTCGGGCAGCGGCCCGGCCTACGTGTTCTACGCGATGGAGGCCCTCGAGAGCGCCGCGCGCGAGCTGGGGCTGGCGGAAGGCGCATCGCGCTCGCTCGCGCTGTGGACCTTCGTGGGCGCTACCAAGCTGGCCATCGAGCGCGGCGAGGACGCGGCGGCGCTGCGGGCCCAGGTGACCTCGAAGGGGGGCACGACCGAGCGCGCTCTCGAGGTGCTCGAGGAGGCGCGTGTGAAGGACCACTTCATTGCCGCGGTGAAGGCGGCCTGCGAGCGCTCGCGCGAGCTGGGCGCGGCGCTCGGGGAGGACTAGGCCTTGGTCACGCAGGCGATCGCTTTCGTCCTTCACGCGCTCTTCAGCATCTTCATCCTGGCGGCGCTGGTGCGCTTCTGGATGCAGGCCCTGCGCGCCCCGACGCGCAATCCGATCGCCTACTTCACCATGGCCCTCACCGATTGGGCGGTGAAGCCGCTGCGGCGCGTGGTCCCCGGCTTCGGCAAGCTCGACTGGTCGTCGCTCATCGTCGCCTATGCCTTCGAGTTCGCGCTGCAGGTGCTGCTGGCCCTCCTCGTGGGGGCCTCGCTCATCGGCAAACCCAGCGTGCTGTCGGTGCTGCTGTTCGCGGCGTTCGTGGAGATGATCCGGCTCTCGATCTACGTCTTCATCGGGGCGGTCATCATCCAGGCGGTGCTCTCGTGGGTGAATCCCTACCATCCGGTGGCGCCGTTCTTCGCCGCCCTCAGCAATCCGCTCATGAAGCCGGTGAAGCGCGTGATCCCGCCGGTCGGCGGCGTGGACATCTCGCCGATATTCGTCCTCATCTTCCTGCAGCTGCTCCTGATGCTGCCGGTCGCCTGGCTCGAGGCCGAGACCGCGGGCATGCTGTCGCGGGCGCTCCTGTAGCGCCGGGTTTTCGGCGAATTCCCGTCCGATCATCCCTGCCCGGAGCGCCGAATCGGCCCGGGATCGGGGGCCGCCGCGCGCGTAACGTTCGCTCCTGACGCACTCCACTCCCCGAAATCCGCACTTCGTCGCTTGGGGGTGGCTGCCGGCGGGGACGCCCCCTAGAGTGCATCCATCAGTTCAACGCAGCACTCTTCCAGGAGACAGAAACATGACACTCGCCATCCTCGTGACCTTCGCCTTCTTCGCCCCGATCGCCGTCACGGTCGTCGCCAACGTCGCCACGCTGCGCGCCTTCGCCTAGGGACAAACTAAAGGTGCTTGAACGCACAATCGCCCGTCCGATTGTCTTGGCCGCGAATGCGCACTGCGCAACGGAACTCGGCCGGCTCATCGAATAGGCTCGGTGCATGAAGAACCGATTCCCCACCGAGACCCGTGCCGGCTGGCGCCAGCGCTTCCTCGCGATCGCTCGCGAGATCGAAGCGGGCGGAGCGCACCGCCGCGAGTCCCTGGATGCGTCGCCGGGCCTGCGCGGACGCTTCCTCGAACCGCGCATCCTTCGCGGCGTGCGCCTGGGCTGCGCCCGGGCCGGCTAGACCTCCCAGATTCGAAACGGCGGGGCCCTGCGGGGCCCCGTTCCTTTTGTAGCCTCGCTGTGAGGCAAGTCACTCATAATTCTGGCGAAACCCGGGTACACTGGCCGCATCCCAGGGAGCAAGAAGACGCTGTTATGGACGTCGCAGCCACCGCGAACCGCTTCGAGACCGAGATCGCCCGGTACCACCGCTGGCGCGAGGACCTCACGCAATCGGTGCACGCGTACCACGACTGGCTCGAGGCCAACGGCCAGCTCGACGTGCAGCAGTCGATCCGCTTCTACGACCTGCTGGAGAACCTCAACAAGGGCCGGCTCATGCTCGCCTTCCTCGCCTAGTTCTCGCGGGGCAAGTCCGAGCTGATCAACGCGCTCTTCTTCTCGAGCTTCAAGGAGCGGCTGCTGCCCTCCGACGTCGGCCGCACCACCATGTGCCCGACCGAGATCTTCCACGACCCCAGCGAGGAGCCGTACCTGAAGCTCCTCTCGGTGGAGACTCGCTACCGCGACGAGTCGATCACGCAGCTGAAGAACATGCCGATCGAGTGGAGCAAGATCCGGCTCAACACCAATTCCGCCGCCGACATGAAGAAGGCGCTGAAGGCGCTCGCGGACACGAAGAAGGTCTACGCGCTCGAAGCCCGCATGCTCGGCCTCGCGCCCATGGTGAACGAGAAGGGCGAGCTCCCCGGCGAGGAGGAGCTGGTGGAAGTTCCCGCCTGGCGCTACGCCATGATCAACTACCCGCACCCGCTGCTCACCAACGGCATCTCGATCCTCGACACGCCGGGCCTGAACGCCATGGGCATGGAGCCCGAGCTCACGGTGAGCACGATCCCGAGCGCGCACGCGATCCTCTTCCTGCTGTCGATCGACACCGGCGTCACCAAGAGCGACATGGAAATCTGGGACCGCTACGTGAAGCCGGGGCTGCCGCAGAAGATCGCCGTGCTCAACAAGATCGACCTGATGTGGGACGAGCTGAAGACCGCCCCCGAGATCGAGAAGGCGATCCACCGCATGGTGGAGACGACATCGCAGCACCTGCACCTGCCCCGCGAGCGGATCTTCCCGATCTCCGCCCAGAAGGCGCTCCTGGGGCGCATCCGCGAGGACGCCGGGCTCATCAAGAAGAGCGGCATCGAGGCGCTCGAGAAGTTCCTCGCCGAGGAAGTGGTGCCGATGAAGCGCCAGATCCTGTGCAAGGCCGTGGTGAACGAGATCGGCGGCATGATGACGTCCTCGCGCGCCTCGATCGCCAAGAAGCAGCAGGCCAACCTCGCCGAGATCGGCGAGCTGAACGGCCTCGTGGGCAAGAGCCGCGAAGTGGTGCAGAAGCTGTGGGCGAAGATCACCGCCGAGAAGAACGCCTACAACGCGGCGCTCGCCGAGTACAAGGTGAACCACGCGCAATTCAGCGCCAAGAAGACGGCGCTCCTCGATCTCCTCAACGCGCAGAAGCTCGACGTGGCGCTCGCGAAAAGCGCCCAGACGATCGAGGACTCGTGGACCACGATCACGCTGCAGCGCGGCATGAACTCGCTCGTGAAGAACATGAACGAGGATTTCGAGAGCGTGTTCGCGGCCTCCGAGGACATCAAGAAGCTGATGCAGGGCGTCTACAACACGTTCATCGAGAAGTTCGGCTTCCAGAAGATGACGATTCCGGCGCTCGACCTCGATCCCCACCGCACGAAGCTGCAACTGCTCGTGATGCAGACCGAGGCGTTCGTGAAGGATCCGGTGAACGTCGTCGTGAAGGAGAAGCATTTCGTCGTCAAGAACTTCTACGCGACGCTGGTGAAGGAGGCGCGCCGCAACTTCGGCGACGCCAAGACGCAGACCGAGCGCTGGGTCCAGGCCGTGGTCCTCCCGCTCGAAGTCCAGATCAAGGACCACAAGGCGCAGCTGCAGTCGCGCCTCGACAACCTCGCGAAGATCAACGAGAAGACCACTTCGATCAACGAGCAGATGGCGCTGGTGAAGGGCGCCGAGGCGGAGCTGCGCAAGCAGCGCGAGATGATCGAGGGCCTCATCCAGCGCGTGTCGCAGCACGAGGCGCGCGCGTCGCTCAGCGAGTCGCCGGCGCCCCTGGGAACCCCGGAGAAGGCCGTGCCGGTCGAGCTCATGCAGACCACGCGGATGGCGACCTTCGATGCGCCCCGCCCGGCGCCGAAGCCCGCGCCCGCCGCGGCCCCCGCGAAGCCCGCCCCCGCGAAGGCCCCGGAGGCTCCGCTCATCAGCGACGCGGCGTTCGCGCAGTTCGGCAAGCCTGCGGCCGCGGCCCCCGCCTTCGATCCGATGAAGACGCAGAAGATGGGCGCGGATCCCCAGAGCACGCAGCGCCTGCCGGCGAACCATCCCGAGAGCACCCAGCGCATGGATGCGGCCAACCCGCAAAGCACGCAGCGAATGGCGGTTCCGGATCCGCAGAGCACGCAACGCCTGCCGGCGAACCATCCCGAGAGCACCCAGCGCCTCGACGGCCCCGATCCCCAGCGCACGCAACGCATGGATGCGCAGCCGCCCGAGAAGGCCCAGCGCGGGCCGGCGACCGAGGGCGAGAAGACCATGAAGATCCAGAAGCTCGATCCCTCCTACCGGCCGCCGGAGACGACGCAGAAGGCCGATCCGAGCAATCCGCCCACCGAGCCGCTTCCGGAGCCATCGGTGGACGCGGAGGCCACGCAGCGCATCGACGATTCCATCTGG
>JADGRS010000025.1 GCA_017880705.1 Burkholderiales bacterium | reverse complement strand
CGGCCTTTCTCGAGAAGCGCCGGCCGAAGTGGATCGATGAAGGCTGAGGCCCTCGCTCGCGCGAGGCGCGCGCGCCAGGTCTACCGTTGCTGGGCGAACATCTTCCGGTTCGCCGATGCGTCGCGCAACTCGGCCAGCACCCTATCCAGGCTCTCCGGCGCGGCACCCAGCGTGACCAATCCCGCCGGCACGCCGTCGCGCGACACTGCCGCGACCTCGTGGAACCGGAGGGAAACGGGGAAGGTGAGCATGCGACCCTCCGCCCACGCCGCCTCGCGCGCCGCGGCGAGCGCCTGCGGAAGCGGGATGGCGATCGCCGCGGCGGTTGCCTTGCCGTCGATCACCTCGAGCACGAGTTGTCCGATGTCGCGTTTCGAGGCCCTGATCGCGATGTCGCTCTTCGCCTGGATCTCGTCGACATACGGGGCCAGCAAGCGCACGGCGCTATCCGGCCCATAGACAACGTCTCTTTCGCCGGCCAGGGCCGGCAGCGTCACGGAAGTCGCGATCGCCAGAACGATCGCCGCGAAGGGGCTTTTCATGATTGTTTGGCCTTTGCAGTAGTCGGGTTACGTATCCGCATCCTCGGCCGTCCGGGCCTCGCGCGGCTGTGACGCTCCGCACAAAGGGAGCTCGAGCGCCACTACATCTGCAATGCCGCCGCCCGGGCCCCTAGCGCAGCTCGGCCAGGAGCTTGCGCAGGCCCGCCGGCGCGGGGCCGAGCGTCACGAATCCGATGGGGGTGTCCCCGCGCGACAACTCCTTGAGCTCGTGGAACAGGAGCGACTCGGGGATCACGAGCACGCGGCCCTGCTTCCGCGCGGCCTCGCGCGCGGCGTCGATCGCCTGGGGCAACGGCATCGCGACAACCGCGGCCGCGGACTTGCCGTCGAGCACGTCGAGCACGAGCTGGCCGCTTCCCAACGGGGATACGCTGACCGCCACGTCGCTCTTGGCATCGATGAGGCCGAGATACGGCGCGAGCATGCCCACGGCGCTCGCCGATCCGTAGACCGCGCTCTTCCCCTCCGCCCCGGCCGGTAGCGCCAGGGTAGCGAGGATCACGAAACCGATCGCTGCCAATGCGTTCTTCATGGCTGTCCCCTGCTCGTCGAAAGTTGTATAAGCGCATGGTTGTCCGCCGAGGTCCTCCGGCGCTGTGACCGCCTGCACAAAAGGACCCGTTCGCGCCGCTACACCTGCAATATCGGCGAGAATGGACTCATGAAGCGACGTGAATTCGTCCAGGCCTGCGCCCTGTCGGCCGCAGGCGCCGCGTGTCCCGAGGCCTCGCAAGGCGCGGTTCTCGCGTCTCGCAAGTACCGTCGCGTGAAGCTGGTCGACGAGACCGGCAAGCCGGTGCGCGTCGCGGAGCTGCGCGCGGGTGCGACCTACGTATTCGACTATCCGTATGCCGCCACGCCCGCGTTCCTCCTGCGGCTCGAGCAGCCGATGACGCCGGGAATCCTCCTGAAGACCGAAGGGGGCGAGACGTATCCCTGGGAGGGCGGGATCGGCGCCGAAAAATCCGTTGTCGCCTACTCCGCGATCTGCGCGCACAAGATGACCTATCCGACGAAGCAGGTGAGCTTCATCGGCTATCGCGATGCGCCAAGTCCCGTGGCCGGCAAGGGGAAGGTGATCACGTGCTGCTCGGATCGCAGCGTGTACGACCCCGCGGCGGGCGCCCGTGTCGTCTCCGGGCCGGCGCCGCAGCCGCTCGCGACGATCCTCCTCGAGCACGATCCGAAGGCGGACGAGACCTTCGCCGTCGGCACGTTCGGCGGCGAGATGTTCGCCGAGTTCTTCCGCAAGTACGAATTCCGCCTGCAGCTCGAGATGGGCAACCGCGCCAGGGCGGCCACCGAGGGCACCGCGATCGTGCGGCGCCTGGAGAACTACAGCACCCAGTGGGCGCAGTGCTGAGCCTGCGGGCCTGGATTCGCGCCTTCGCGGCAATGACGGATCAGATCGAGAAGTTCTCCCCGGCGTCGCTCTCGAGCTGCTTCAGGTCGGCGCCGCGCACGTGGGGCGCGAACAGGCGAATGAATTCCACGGTGTAGTTGCGCAGGTACGCGCCGCGCTTGTAGGCGAGGCGCGTCGTCTGCATGGGAAACAGGTGCGCGCAGTCGAGGGCGACGAGCCCCTCGTCCTTGCCCTTGCGGAACGCGCGCGCCGAGATGATCCCGACGCCCAGGCCGAGCGCGACGTAGGACTTGATCACGTCGGAGTCGAGCGCGGTGAGCGCGACCTCGGGCGCGAGGCCGCGCGCGGCGAACGAGCGGTCCACCGAGTTGCGGCCGGCGAACGTGGAATCGTAGGTGACGATCGGATACGCCGCGATCGCCTCGAGCGTGAGGGGCTTCACCTTGGCGAGCGGATGTCGCGACGGCACCACCACGCAGTGATGCCAGCGATAGCACGGCAGCGTCACGAGCTCCGGATATTCGGCGAGCGCCTCGGTCGCGATCGCGAGGTCGGCCTCGCCGCCGAGCACCATCTTCGCGAGCTGGTGAGGATTGCCCTGCAGCAGCTTCAGCTTCACGTCGGGGAAGCGCTTCTTGAAAGCCGTCACCACCGGCGGCAGCGCGTACCGCGCCTGCGTGTGGGTGACGCCCACGGCGAGGCTGCCCTTCGCGTGATGCGCGAACTCCTCGCCCACCGCTTTCAGGTTCGAGATCTCCGCGAGGATGCGATCGGCGGCGGCGACGATCTCGCGCCCCGCGTCGGTCAAGGCGGTGAAGCGCCGGCCCTGGCGCACGAAGATCGCCGCGCCGAGCTCTTCTTCCAATCCGCGGATCTGCTTCGACACGCCCGGCTGCGACGTGTGCAACGCATGCGCGGCCTCGGAGACGTTGAGGTTTCGTCGCGCGACCTCGCTCACGTATCTAAACTGTTGAATATTCATACACTTTCCGACATTGGAGCTTGAGGCCCACTGGTTATAACCATATCACAATAAAGTATTTTCTGGATATATGGGCGGGCGATAGCATGTCGGCATGTATCGCTACGATTCCTATGATCACGCCCTCGTCGCGGAGCGCGTCGCGCAGTTCCGCGACCAGACGCGCCGCTACCTGGCGGGCGAGCTCACCGACGACGAATTCCGGCCGCTGCGCCTGCAGAACGGCCTCTACATCCAGCGCCATGCGCCGATGCTGCGCGTGGCCGTGCCCTACGGGCTCCTGTCCTCCAGGCAGCTGCGCATGCTCGCGCACATCGCGCGCAAGCACGACCGGGGCTACGGGCACTTCACGACGCGCCAGAACATCCAGTACAACTGGCCCAGGCTCGAGGAGACTCCCGACATCCTCGCGCTCCTCGCCGAGGTCGAGATGCACGCGATCCAGACCTCCGGGAACTGCATCCGCAACATCACCACCGACCACTTCGCGGGAGTGGCCGCCGACGAGATCATCGATCCGCGCCCGCTCGCGGAGATCCTGCGGCAATGGTCGACGTTCCACCCCGAGTTCGCGTACCTGCCGCGCAAGTTCAAGATCGCGCTCAACGGCGCCGAGGCCGACCGCGCCGCGGTGCTCCTGCACGACATCGGCCTGCACGTGATCCGCAACGCCTCGGGCGAAACGGGCCTGCGCGTGATCGTGGGCGGCGGCATGGGCCGCACCCCGATCGTGGGCCACGTGATCCGCGAGTTCCTGCCGTGGCGGCACATGCTCACGTATTGCGAGGCGATCCTGCGCGTGTACAACCGCTACGGGCGGCGCGACAACATCTACAAGGCGCGCATCAAGATCCTGGTGAAGGCGCTCGGCATCGAGGAGTTCGCGCGCCAGGTCGAGGCCGAGTGGGAGATCGCCCGCAAGGACTCGCCCGCGATCATCACGCAGGAGGAATTCGACCGCGTCGCGGCGCACTTCGAGCCGCAAGCCTATGAAAGCCTTCCCGAGATGGACGCGAGCTACGTGCAGTCGCTGGCCGACAGCCGCTCCTTCTCGCGGTGGGCCGAGCGCAATGTGCATCCCCATCGCCGCGCGGGCTACGCCTCGGTCACGCTATCGCTGAAGAAGACCGGCGTTCCCCCGGGGGACGCGACCGACGCGCAGATGGACTTCGTCGCGGACCTCGCCGACCGGTACAGCTTCGGCGAGCTGCGCGTCTCGCACGAGCAGAACCTGATCCTCGCCGACGTGAGGAAGCGCGATCTCTTCGCCCTCTGGCAGGCGGCGAAATCCCAGGGCCTCGCGACGCCGAACGTGGGCCTGCTCACCAACATCGTGTGCTGCCCCGGCGGCGACTTCTGCTCGCTGGCCAACGCGAAGTCGATCCCCATCGCGGAGGCGATCCAGCGCCGCTTCGACGACCTCGACTATCTCCACGACATCGGCGAGCTCGATCTCAACATCTCGGGCTGCATGAATTCGTGCGGCCACCATCACATCGGCCACATCGGCATCCTCGGCGTCGACAAGCAGGGCGCGGAGTTCTACCAGGTTTCCATCGGCGGGCGGCAAGGCAACCAGGCCGCCCTGGGGCAAGTGATCGGGCCTTCGTTCGCCGCTTCCGATATGCCCGACGTCGTCGCCAAGCTCATCGACACCTACATCGGCGAGCGCCACGAGGACGAGCTCTTCGTGGATACGGTGCAGCGCATCGGCGTGGCGCCGTTCAAGGCCGGGGTCTACGGCAACGCGAAGGAGGTGGCCCATGCCTGAGCGCGTGATTCGCGGCCGCAGGGTCGAGAACGACGTGTGGCAGGCGATCGGTCAGCCTCACGGGGACGCGACGCAGCCGCTTCCGCAAGGGCCGGTCCTCGTGCCGCTCGCCTACTGGAGGGAGCATCGCGACCTGCTCGCCGCGCGGCGCCAGCCGATCGGCGTGTGGCTCGCTCCCGCCGACGATCCCGCGGCGATCGCGGACGACCTCGGTCGCTTTTCGGTCGTTGCGATTCACTTTCCGAAATTCACGGACGGGCGCGGCTACTCGACGGCGGCGCTGCTGCGCACGCGCTACGGCTACCGCGGCGAGCTGCGCGCCTTCGGCGACGTGGGCCGCGACCAGCTCTTCTACCTCGCGCGCTGCGGCTTCGATTCCTTCAAGCTCGCGCCCCATCACGATCCCGAGGCCGCGCTCGCCTCCTTCACCGACTTCTCCGTCCGCTACCAGGGTTCGGTGGACGACCCCGTGCCGCTCTTTCGCAAACGCGCCGTCGCAGGAAGGATCGCCCGATGAGGTACGAAGACCGTGTCGAACGCGCGCGGCGCCTCCTCGCGTCGATCGAGAAGAACCACTCGCCCACCGCGCTCGCGTCGAGCTTCGGCGCCGAGGACATGGTGGTGCTCGACCTGATCGCGCGCGACGGGCTCGCCATCTCCATCTTCACGCTCGATACCGGACGCCTGCCGCAGGAAACCCGTGACCTCATCGCGGAGGTTCGCCATCGCTATGGCCTCGACATCCAGGTCTTGACGCCGTGGCCGGGCTCCGTGGACTCGTACGTCGAGCAGTACGGCATCGACGGCTTCTACGAGGGCGTCGACGAACGCAAGGCGTGCTGCGCCGTGCGCAAGGTCGAGCCCCTGCGGCGCGCCCTGGCCGGCCGGCGCGGCTGGATCACGGGGCTGCGCCGCGAGCAGGCCGACAGCCGCGCCGCGCTGAACGAGGTCGAGCACGATGCCGCCACCGGCAAGTGGAAGTTCAGCCCGCTCGCCGACTGGACGAACGACGACGTGTGGCAGTACCTGCGCGCCAATCGCGTCCCCTACAACTCGCTGCACGATCGCGGCTACCCGTCGATCGGCTGCGAGCCCTGCACGCGTGCCGTGAAGCCCGGCGAGCACCCCCGCGCGGGCCGCTGGTGGTGGGAGAACGCCGGCGCCCGCAAGGAGTGCGGCCTGCACGAGATCCCGATCCGCGTCGTGGAAACCGTGGCATGAGCGCTGTCGCGAAATTGGTGTCAGGTACGCATTTCGGCGAAGACCTGGATCACCATTCGAAATGCGTACCTGACACCAATTTCGAGGCCCGTCTTTCGCACCTCGATTGGCTGGAGAGCGAGGCGATCCACATCATGCGCGAGGTGGTCGCGGAGACGCGCAATCCCGCGCTTCTCTTCTCGGGCGGCAAGGATTCGATCGTCATGCTGCGCGTCGCGCAGAAGGCGTTCCGCCCCGACCGGTTTCCGTTCCCGCTGCTGCACATCGACACCGAGCACAACTTTCCCGAGGTGACGGCGTTTCGCGACGCGCGCGCGGCGGAGCTCGGCGAGCGGCTCATCGTGCGCTCCGTGGGCGAGTCGATCCGCGCGGGACGCGTGAAGCTGCGCCGCCCCGACGAGAGCCGCAACGTGCACCAGACCGTGACCCTCCTCGACGCCGTGAAGGAATTCGAGTTCGACGCGCTCTTCGGCGGCGCGCGCCGCGACGAAGAGAAGGCGCGCGCGAAGGAGCGCATCCTCTCGCACCGCGACGAGTTCGGCCAATGGGACCCGCGCAACCAGCGCCCGGAGCTCTGGAGCCTCTACAACGCGCGCCTCGCCCCCGGCGAGCACCTGCGCGTCTTCCCGCTCTCCAACTGGACCGAGCTCGACATCTGGCAGTACATCGAGCGCGAAGGTCTCGCGGTGCCGCGCATCTACTACGCGCACGACCGCGAAGTAGTCGAGCGCAACGGCCTGCTCGCTCCGGTAACCGAGCTCACGCCGCCGCGCCCGGGCGAGACGGTGGTCACGCGCCGCGTGCGTTTCCGCACCGTGGGCGACATCACCTGCACCTGCCCCGTGGCGTCGAATGCCGGCAACACCGACGCGATCATCGCCGAGACCGCGACGGCCACCGTCACCGAACGCGGCGCCACGCGCATGGACGACCAGACGTCGGACGCGTCGATGGAGCTTCGCAAGCGCGAGGGCTACTTCTGATGTCGCAAGCGCTCAACCTCATCGCGGGCGACGTGCTGCGCTTCACCACCGCGGGTTCGGTGGACGACGGCAAGAGCACCCTCATCGGTCGGCTCCTCCTCGACGCGAAGGGCCTCCTCGAGGACCAGCTCGCCGCCGTCGCGCGCACCACCGCGCGGCGCGGCGACACGGGCATGGACCTCTCGCTGTTCACCGACGGGCTCACGCTCGAGCGCGAGCAGGGCATCACCATCGACGTGGCCTACCGCTACTTCGCCACCCCGCGGCGGCGCTTCATCATCGCCGACAACCCGGGCCACGAGCAGTACACGCGCAACATGGTCACGGGATCCTCGACCGCCGACGTCTCCGTGATCCTCGTCGACGCGACGCGCGGCATCTCGCAGCAGACGCGGCGCCACGCCGCGGTCGCCTCCCTCCTCGCGATTCCCCGCGTGGTGGTGGCCGTCAACAAGATGGACCAGGTGGGCTGGGACCGCGCCGTGTTCGAGAAGATCGCCGCCGATTTCGCCGGCGTCGCGCAGTCCCTCGGCATCCGCGGCGTGAAGCTCATTCCGCTGTCGGCTCTCGAAGGCGACATGGTGGTCACGCGCGGCGATCGCCTCGACTGGTACACGGGCCCGACGCTGCTCGAGGTGCTGGAGACAGCGGACGCGGGCCAACCCTCGGGACACCTTCGCTTCCCGGTGCAGCTCGTGTCGCGCTCGCGCTTCGGCAAGGGCGAGGAGCATCGCGGCTACATGGGGCGCGTCGAGTCCGGAACGATCCGCGTGGGCGACACGGTCGTCGCGTGGCCCCTCGGCCTCGAGGCGCGCGTGGCCGACATCGTGACGCTCGACGGCACGCTGCGGGCAGCTTCGGCGGGACGCTCGATCACCGTCGTCCTCGACCGCCAGGTGGACGTGGCGCGCGGCGACCTCCTCTCCCACGCGCACGATGCGCCTTCGGTCGTGCGACGCTTCGACGCGCGGCTCACCTGGCTCGACCGCGAGCCCCTCGCGCAGGGCCGCCGCTACTGGCTCAAGCACGGCACGCAGACGGTGCGCGCAAGCATCGAGACCCTGCATTCGCGCCTCGACCTGACGACGCTCAAGCCCGTGAGCGACGCCGCGACCCTCGCGTTCAACGACATCGGCACGGCGCGCATCGTGACCGGGCGCGCGCTTATCGCCGACACCTACGCGCACAACCGCGCCACCGGCAGCTTCATCCTCATCGACGAGGCGACGAATCACACGGTCGCCGGCGGAATGATCTCGAGGCTGGAGCATGGGTAAGGTCTACCTCGTCGGCGCAGGGCCGGGCGCCCCGGATCTGCTCACGCTGCGCGCCGCGCGCCTCCTCGAAGCCGCCGACATCGTCCTTCACGACGCCCTCGTCCATCCCGATACGCTCGCGCTCGCGACGCGGGCGCGTTTCATAAACGTCGGCAAGCGCTACGGCAAGGTCTCGACGGAGCAGCGCTTCATCAACCGCGCGCTCATCGAGGCCGCGCGCACCCATGATGTCGTGGTGCGCCTGAAGGGCGGCGACCCGATGATCTTCGGGCGCGCCCAGGAAGAGCTCGACGCGCTCGCCGCGGCGGGCGTCGATTGCGAAGTCGTGCCGGGAGTCACCGCCGCGCTCGCCGCCGCCGCGGCGCTCGGCGTCTCGCTCACGCGCCGCGGCGTGGCGCGCACCGTCTCGTTCCTCACGCCGCGCGTGGGCCGCGGCGAGACCGCGTCCGAATGGCTGCCCGCGGCGCTCGCGGCCGATTCGGTCGTCCTCTACATGGCCGCGGGCGCGTCGCGCTCGATCGCCGCGTCGCTCATCGGCGGCGGCAAGCCCCCCACGACCCCCGTCGCGCTCGTCGAAAGCGCGACGCTTCCCGATGAGCGTCGCCTCTTCACGACGCTCGCCGAGCTCGCGGCGAGCGAGCTCGCGCGCGCCTCGGGTCCGGTCGTGATGTGCGTTGGAGCAGTGTTCCGCGACCGCTCGGGCGTCGATGCGATCGACACCGAATCCCTCATGCGCCGCATCGACGCGGAGCGATGTCAGACCGGTTGAGCAGCTCTTGCGTCTCTCTCTTCCGTTCTCGACAAAGGATTCATCATGTTGCGTCTCATCCGGGCCTTCACGGCCCTCGTTCTCGCATTCGCGGCCGCGTCGTCCCAGGCCGACGTCACGCTGCTCAACGTCTCGTACGATCCGACGCGCGAGCTCTACCAGGATTTCAACAAGTCCTTCGCGAAATACTGGGAAGGCAAGGCGAAGGAAACCGTGGTGGTGAAGCAGTCCCACGGCGGCTCGGGCAAGCAGGCGCGCTCGGTGATCGATGGCCTCGACGCCGACGTGGTCACCCTCGCGCTTGCCTACGACATCGACGAGATCGCGGAGCGCGCGAAGCTCCTTCCCGCCGATTGGCAGAAGCGACTGCCACACAACAGCTCCCCCTACACCTCCACGATCGTCTTCCTGGTCCGCAAGGGAAATCCGAAGGGCATCAGGGATTGGGACGATCTCGCGAAGCCCGGCGTCTCCGTGATCACGCCCAATCCGAAAACCTCCGGCGGGGCGCGCTGGAACTATCTCGCGGCGTGGGGCTCCGTATTGAAGAAAGGCGGGAGCGAGGCGCAAGCGAAGGATCTCGTCGCCCGGATCTACGGCAATGTCGCCGTCCTCGACTCCGGTGCCCGCGGTTCGACCACGACTTTCGTCGAGCGCGGCATCGGTGACGTGCTCATCGCCTGGGAGAACGAGGCCTACCTTTCGGTCAAGGAGCTCGGCCCCGGCAAGTTCGAGATCGTGACCCCGTCGCTCTCGATCCTCGCCGAGCCGCCCGTGGCGCTCGTGGACAAGGTGGCCGACAGGAAGGGCACGCGCAAGGTCGCGCAGGCGTACCTGGAGCACTGGTACACGCCGGAAGCGCAGGAGATCGCCGCGAGGAATTTCTACCGGCCGATCGATCCGCAAGTGGCGGCCCGCCACGAGAAGGAGTTCCCGAAGGTGAACCTGTTCACCATCGACCAGGTGTTCGGCGGATGGCAAAGAGCGCAGAAGACTCACTTCGCCGACGGCGGGACGTTCGACCAGATCTTCCAACCCGGACGAAAGTGAGGACTCCATGAACATGCCCGCATCGCACCCGACGCCCTCGAGCCTGCGGCCGGTCCTCGAGCGCATCGGACGGGAACACTTCCCGGGTCACGAGCTGTCCGAGCCGCGTCCGGGCGTGGTCGCCGCGCAGTTCTTCCAGGCGAGGCTCACCAGCGCGTTCCAGCCGATCGTGCGCGCGGCCGATGGCAGCGTGGCGGGCCACCACGCGCTGGTGCGCGTGAACGGCAACGGGGGCGACACGGCGGCGCCGTGGAAGGTCTTCGCGCAGGCCTCCGACGACGCGCACCTCGTGCTGCTCGACCGCCTCTGCCGGACGGTGCATGCGCTCAACTACTTTCCCGCCGCGCCGGCCGCCAACTCCCTGTTCCTCAACATCGAGAAGCGCCTGCTCAACTTCGTCGCCGCGGACCACGGCGTGTACTTCGAGGCGATCCTCGCGAAGATGGGAGTTTCGCCGGGACGCGTGACGATCGTGGTGCCCGCCAGTGCGAGCGACGACCCGGTCACGTTCGTGCGCGCCGCGATCTCCTACCGGATCCGCGGCTATCGCGTGCTCGCCCAGCTGCGCGCCACGACCGAGGCCGATCTCGAGCATCTGTTCCTCGCCGACCCACATTACGTGGCGATCGACGGCCCCGTCGCGGATCGCAGCGACGAGACGATGCGCATCGTGGCCGCGCTCACCCGCCGCGGCATCGGCTCCGTGGCCCGGCGCATCGAGAGCGAGGAGCAGGCCCAGGCCGCGCGCGACGTGGGCTTCGGCTTCCTGCAGGGCTGGCACTACGCCGCCCCCGGCGCTCGTCCGTGATCTTCGCGAGGCGCTCCCACAGCGTACTGCCGGGCTTCAACGTCGCCCTCGGCATCACGTTGCTTTACCTGAGCTTGATCGTCCTGATCCCGCTGTCCGCGGCGTTGTTCAAGACCTTCACGCTCACCTGGGACGCCTTCGTCGCGCACGTGACGGCGCCGCGCGTGCTCGCCTCGCTGCGTCTCTCGTTCGGCGCGGCGCTCATCGCCGCGGCGATCAACGCGGTGTTCGGCCTGCTCGTGGCGTGGGTGCTGGTGCGCTACCCGTTTCCGGGGCGGCGCGTGGTCGACGCGCTGGTCGACCTGCCTTTCGCATTGCCCACGGCGGTCGCCGGCATCGCGCTCACCGCGATCTACGCCCCCAACGGCTGGCTCGGCAAGCCGCTCCTCGAGAGCTTCGACCTCAAGGTCGCCTTCACGCCGCTCGGCATCCTCGTCGCGCTTACCTTCATCGGCCTGCCCTTCGTGGTACGCACGGTGCAGCCGGTCCTCGAGGACTTGGAGCGCGAGCTCGAGGAAGCCGCGCAGTCTCTCGGCGCCTCCCACGCGCAGACCTTCGCGCGCGTGATCCTGCCGACGCTCGCGCCCGCGCTCCTCACCGGCTTCGCGCTCGCCTTCGCGCGCGCCGTCGGCGAATACGGCTCCGTGATCTTCATCGCCGGCAACATGCCGATGGTTTCCGAGATCGCGCCGCTCATGATCATCACCAAGCTCGAGCAGTATGACTACGCGGGCGCAACCTCGGTCGCGGTGGTGATGCTCGCCGCGTCCTTCGCGCTGCTCCTCGCGATCAACCTGCTGCAGTGGTGGTCGCGGCGCTACGCCGAGAGCGACGCCTGATGGCCGCGGTCCTCGACCTGCCGATGAGCGTCGTGCGCCCGCGCGCCCGCCGCGTCGCCGGGGTGCCCGTGGCGCTCGTGGGCATCGCTCTCGCGTACCTCACGCTCTTCCTCTTCCTGCCGCTCTTCGCGGTGTTCTTCGAGGCGTTGCGCAAGGGCTGGGGCGTGTACGCCGCGGCGGTCGCCGACGCCGACGCATGGGCGGCGATCCGCCTCACGCTGCTGGCCGCGGCGATCGCGGTGCCGGCCAACCTCGTGTTCGGCGTCGCCGCCGCGTGGGCGATCGCGAAGTTCGACTTTCCTGGCAAGAGCGTTCTCATCACGCTGATCGACCTGCCTTTCTCCGTGTCGCCCGTGGTTTCGGGATTGATCTACGTGCTCGTGTTCGGCCTGCAGGGGTGGTTCGGACCGGCGCTCGCCGATCATGGCGTGAAGGTGATCTTCGCGGTGCCGGGCATCGTGCTCGCCACGATCTTCGTCACGTTTCCGTTCATCGCGCGCGAGCTGATACCGCTCATGCAGGCGCAGGGCCGCGAGGAGGAAGAGGCCGCGGTTCTCCTCGGCGCCAACGCGTGGCATCTCCTCTGGCGCGTGACCCTTCCCAACGTGAAGTGGGGCCTTCTCTACGGCGTGATCCTCTGCAACGCGCGCGCCATGGGCGAGTTCGGCGCGGTATCTGTCGTCTCGGGGCATGTGCGCGGGCTCACCAACACGCTGCCGCTGCACATCGAGATCCTCTACAACGAGTACCAGTTCGCCGGCGCGTTCGCGTGCGCCTCGCTGCTGGCGATCCTCGCGCTCGTGACTCTTGTCCTGAAGACGTGGGTGGAGTCGAGGGTCGCAAGGGAAACGGTGATATGAGCATCCAGGTCATCGACGTCTCCAAGCGCTTCGGAACGTTCGAAGCGCTCCACCACGTGTCGCTCGACATCGAGCCCGGCGAGCTGGTGGCGCTCCTCGGCCCTTCGGGCTCGGGGAAGACCACGCTGCTGCGCGTCATCGCGGGGCTCGAGGTTCCGGACAGCGGAAGCATCCTCTTCAACGCCCAGGACACCACCGCCAAGCGCGTGCAGGACCGCAACGTCGGCTTCGTGTTCCAGCACTACGCGCTCTTCCGCCACATGACGATCTTCGAGAATGTCGCGTTCGGGCTGCGCGTGAGGCCGCGCGCACTGCGCCCTTCCAACGAGGCGATCCGCGAGAAGGTGGTGAAGCTCCTGAAGCTCGTGCAGCTGGAGTGGCTCGCCGATCGCTATCCCCACCAGCTTTCCGGCGGGCAGCGCCAGAGGATCGCGCTCGCGCGGGCGCGCGCCATCGAGCCCAAGGTGCTGCTCCTCGACGAGCCGTTCGGGGCGCTCGACGCGAAGGTGCGCCGGGAGCTTCGCCGCTGGCTGCGCCGCCTGCACGACGAGATCCACCTCACGAGCGTCTTCGTGACCCACGACCAGGAAGAAGCCTTCGAGGTCGCCGACCGCATCGTCGTCGTGAATCGCGGCCGCATCGAGCAGGTGGGTGCGCCGGGCGAGGTCTACGACCACCCCGCGACGCCCTTCGTCTACCAGTTCCTCGGCAACGTGAACCTCTTCGAGGGCCGGATCTCGCGGGGCATCGCGCACGTGAGCGGACGGCGGCTCGCCGCGCCCGAGCACGACGGCGCGGTCGATGCCCTTGCAACCGCGTACGTTCGTCCCCATGACATCGATGTGTCCGTGCAGAAGAGCGATTCCGCCGTGGCCGCGACCGTCGATCATGCCGTCGCGCTGGGATCGGTCGTGCGCCTCGAGCTCACGCGCCACGATACGGGCGACGTGGTCGAGGCGGAGATTCCGCGCGACCGCTACGACGGCCTCAAGATCGTGCACGGCCAGGTCGTTTACCTCGCGCCTCGCCGCGCCCGATTCTTCCTCGAAACCGCCGCTCCCACCTCCGAAGCCGCATGACGACCGCCGACAAGTACACCGTTGAAACGATCACCGGGGTGCGTCCCTGGACCGACAGCCTCTTTTCCTTCCGCATCACGCGCGATCGCGGCTATCGCTTCGTGCCCGGCCAGTTCGCGCGGCTGGGGGTTCGCGACCGCGAGCACGACACGACCGTCTGGCGCGCCTACTCGATCGCCTCCGCCGCGCACGACGAGCATCTCGAATTCTTTTCCGTGGTGGTGCCGGGCGGCGCCTTCACCAGCCGGCTCTCGAAGCTGAAGGAAGGCGACGAGATCCTCGTCGAGCGCAAGAGCTACGGCTTCCTCACCACCGACCGCTTCGAGGCCGGGAAGGACCTGTGGATGCTCGCCACCGGCACGGGACTCGCGCCGTTCCTCTCGATCCTCCACGATTTCGAGACGTGGGAGCGCTACGAGAACCTGATCCTCGTGCAAAGCGTGCGCACGCAACCGGAGCTCGCCTACGAGGATCTCATCCGCGGTTTCGACCGGAGCGAGTATTACGCGGAGTTCGCGCATAAACTGCGCTATGCGCGCATCGTGACCCGCGAGCCCGTGCCGGGGACGCTGCGCGACCGCGTGACGAAGCTCCTCGCGAGCGGCGTGCTGGAGGAGAACCTCGGCGTGAAGCTGGACCAAGACCGCTCGCGTATCATGCTTTGCGGCAATCCGGAGATGGTCGAGGATTCGCGCAAGCTCCTTACCGAACGCGGCTTTCGAATCTCGCGACGTGGCGATCCGGGCCACCTCGCCGTGGAGACCTACTGGTGACAGAGGCAACGAAAGCGGGCGCGACGCCCGCACCCGAAGAGATCCTCGCGCGGGCCGGCGAGCGCCGGCTCGTCATGGGCCTGCCCTACGCGGGCGCGGTGACTCCCGCCGAGGCGTGGGACCTGCAGAAGGCCGGCGCCGCGAAGATCGTCGACGTGCGCACCATGCCCGAGTGGCAGTTCGTCGGCCACGTGCCCGACGCGCCCCTCATCGAGTGGCCGCGCAATGGCACCGAGGAGCAGCTGCATGACTTCGTCGGAAAGCTGCAGGAGTCGTTTAAGCCCGCGGAGCGGCTGCTCTTCCTGTGCCGAAGCGGCGCGCGCTCGCACCACGCGGCCGAGCTCGCCACGCGCGCGGGCTTCGCGGCCTCGTACAACATTCTGGAGGGGTTCGAAGGCGGGAGCCCCGACAAAGGGTGGCGGGCCGCCGGCCTGCCCTGGAGCAAAGGATAGGAGACCACCATGGCCACACTGAGACTGGGCGACATCGCCCCCGATTTCACGCAGGATTCCACCGAAGGAAAGATCGAGTTCCACAAGTGGTTGGGCGACAAGTGGGGAGTGCTCTTCTCCCACCCGAAGGACTTCACGCCGGTGTGCACCACCGAGCTCGGCTACACCGCGAAGCTGAAGGGCGAGTTCGACAAGCGCAACGTGAAGGTGCTCGCCATCAGCGTCGACCCGCTCGAATCGCACAAGGGCTGGGTGGGCGACATCGAGGAGACCCAGGGCACCAAGGTGAATTTCCCGATCCTCGCCGATCCCGACCGCAAGGTGTCGAACCTCTACGACATGATCCATCCGAACGCCAGCGATACGCTCACGGTGCGCTCGGTCTTCATCATCGATCCGAAGAAGAAGATCCGCCTCATGATCACGTACCCCGCGAGCACGGGACGCAACTTCGACGAGATCCTGCGCGTGATCG
>JADGRS010000266.1 GCA_017880705.1 Burkholderiales bacterium | reverse complement strand
GATGCCCGGGATGAAGGCGCCGGCGTACATGTCGCCCACGGACTTGCCGAGCTGGTCGGCCATGATGATGAGCACGAGCGACGGCGGGATGATCTGCGCGAGCGTCCCCGAGGCGGCGATGACACCCGAGGCGAAGCGCCGGTCGTAGCCGTAGCGCAGCATGATCGGCAGGGAGATGAGGCCCATGGAGATGACCGATGCCGCGACGACGCCCGTGGTCGCCGCCAGCAGCGCCCCCACGAAGATGACCGCGAAGGCGAGCCCGCCCCGCAACGGCCCGAAGAGCTGGCCGAT
Organism: Burkholderiales bacterium; assembly: GCA_017880705.1. Classification (GTDB taxonomy): domain Bacteria; phylum Pseudomonadota; class Gammaproteobacteria; order Burkholderiales; family Usitatibacteraceae; genus Usitatibacter. The sequence continues at coordinate 4,766 of JADGRS010000266.1, read as the reverse complement.
GGTGTCCAGCAGGTCCTCGGCCATCCCGCTTCGTTCGAGGATGAGTCCCATGAAAGTAAAGAACGGCACCGCGAGCAGCGTGTCGTTGGACATGACGCCCCACATTCGCTCGGGCAGCGCCTGGAAGAGCGAGGGCTCGAGCAGGCCCAGCTTGATTCCGAGCAGGCCGAAAAAAATGCCGTTCGCCGCGAGGGCGAACGCGACCGGGTATCCGATCAGCAGGAAGATGACGAGCGCGCCGAACATGATCGGCGCGATGTTCTGAATGAGGAAGGCGGTCATTGCTTGCTCTCCGCCATCTTGCGGATTTCCTCGACGAGGTCGGCCTCGGCGTTGTGGTCATGGCGCGGAATGGGATCGGGCCCTTTGCCGGTGACGAACGCGATCCGCTTGATCATCTCCGAGAAGCCCTGGAGCGCGAGCAGGCCGAAGCCCACGGGCATAAGCAGGCGAGCGGGCCAGAAGATGAGCCCGCCGGCGCTGCCCGAGATCTCGTTGTCGCGATAGGCGTGGAGGAAGTAAGGCCACGAGAGCCAGGTGAGAATGAGCGTCATGGGCAGCAGGAAGAAGAGGGTGCCGAGGATGTCGATCCAGGCCTGCGCCTTGGGGGAGAGACGTCCCGCGAGCACGTCGATGCGCACATGCCCGTTGCGCAGCAGCGTGTAGCCCGCGCAAAGCAGGAATATCGCCGAGAAGAGATACCACTGCAGCTCGAGCCACGCGTTCGAGCTCACGTTGAACAGCTTGCGGATGATCGCGTTGCACGCGCTTACGAGCACGGCGACCAGCACCAGCCAGTACACGGAGCGCCCGACGCGCTCGTTGACTGCGTCGATGAGTGCCGAAATTCGCAGCAGGAGATTCACCGGCCACCCCTTCGTGTAGGACGCGCAGATTATAGGGGGAATAGGTGCCGGGTGGCCCTTGTTCTCAGGCTGTCATCCTCTCGTCGCGTTCAAGCGTTCACATGCGGACCATGGCTTTTCGAGCGATCCTTTCCCTTCTCCTCGCCGCCGCGAGCTGGGGAGCCCTTGCGCAGAGCGTCCCCAACGGGATGGCGCTCTACCAGGCAACCTGCAACTCCTGCCACGGCACGCCGCCGCTGGGCGGCCCCGAGCTCGCCCCGAACAACCCGGCCCTCATCAAGGCCGCGATCAACGGGCTGGTTCCGGCGATGAGCTTCCTGCGGGGGGTGTACACCGATGCGCAGCTCGCCGACATCGCGGCCTACATCGCGAGCCTCGAAGCGGGGGCCGGCTCGGGTCCGCCCCCGGCGCCCAGCCCACAGTTCGACTACAGCGATCTCTGGTACAACGCGAGCGAATCGGGATGGGGCCTGAACCTCGTCCAGCACGCTCCGTCGAATAACGTTTTCGGCGTGATCTACACGTACGAGGCGCCCAACAGGCCCGTCTGGTACGTTATTCCCGGCGGCACGTGGACCACGCCCAACATCTTCACGGGCTCCATCTATCACGTGACGGGCAGCCCGGCCAACGTGGCGAGCTTCAAGCTCGGAGACGTGACCCAGGTCGGGAGCGCGACGCTCGCCTTCACCGACGCGAACAACGCGTCGTTCACCTACAGCGTGAACGGCGCGCAGGTCACGAAGTCCATCCAGCGGCAACCGTACTGATGCGGGCCGTCGCCTGCGCGCTCGCACTGGCGCTCTCGCCGTGCGCGCTCGCCATCGAGGCTGGAGCCGCCGCACCCGACCTCGTCGCTCCAAGGCTGGAGGCGCCTGGCCAGGCGCTCACCTTCGCGAGCCTTCGCGGCAGCGTCGTCTACGTCGACTTCTGGGCTTCGTGGTGCGTGCCGTGCCGCTTGTCGATGCCCACGCTCGACGCCCTCTACAAGCGCAATCACGCCCGCGGCTTCGCGGTGGTGGGCGTCAACAAGGACATTTCCACGGCGGAGGCGAAGCGTTTCCTCGCGAAGATTCCCGTAGCCTTTCCTCTCGTGAGCGACCTCCAGGACGCCGCGGCGCGCGCCTTCGATGTGAAGGCGATGCCGAGCGGATATCTGGTCGATCGCAAGGGCATGGTGCGCAAGGTGCATCGCGGCTTCACCGAGGAGACGGCCACGGCGCTCGAGCGCGAGATCGACGCGCTGCTGAAGGAGCCTTCATGAGATTGGTGATTCTTGCCGCGGCCCTGACCGTGCTCTGCGCCGGCGGATGCACGGCCGTGGCGCCGTACCAGCGCGGCTACCTCGCGCGCGAGGACATGGCCTTCGACGCCGATCCCGGAACGATGAAGTCGATCGAGAAGACCTTCGCCGCGAAGGAAGCGGCGAGCGGGGGCGCGGCGGTCGGCGGAGGCGGATGTGGCTGCAACTGAGGATCCCGCCGGGCCCGCCCGGGAAAGCCGCGCGCTCGCCGCCCTGATGAAGGCGGCGCTCGCGCTGCCGATCTTCGTGGTTCCCGCCGAGGCCGGCGCGGCGGACGTGGGCGAGATCGGCATCACCGTGCTCGGATACAAGGAGCGCGGCCTGATGAAGGTGACCGAGCCCGTCCTCTGGGGACGCGCTCAGTTCCTCGAAGCGTGGGAAGTCCAGGCAAGCGCGGCGATCGACGTCATCAGCGGCGCGTCGCCCCAGCTCGTGACGAACGCAAACGGCAAGCCGGTCAATTCAATTTCCGGCGCCTCCATTGCCGATCGCCGCAAGACGGGCGACGTGAAGGTGACGCGCCGCTTCGGCGACTTCGCGCTATCGGCGTCGCGGGCGCTCTCGAAGGAAAACGACTACCACTCCAAGGCGTTCGGCCTGGAAGGGCGCCTCGACCTGAACGAGCGCAACACCACGCTCACCGCGGGCTACGGCAAGTCCGACGACCACGTCCTTTCCCGGGACGATCCGCATCTCAACCAGCCCCGCGATACCGACGAGTACCTCGTCGGCATCACGCAGATCCTTTCGCCCACGGCGCTCGTCCAGAGCACATTGAGCGCATCGAGAGGCAAGGGCTGGTACAACGATCCGTACAAGCTCACCTTCACGTTCTTCCCGAGCGGCCCGCCGTTGCTCGTGTCCGACACGCGCCCGGATCATCGCGACACGTGGTCGTGGCTTACCCGCTACCGGAAGCATTACCCCGAAGCGCACGGCACGCTGCAAGCCGAGTACCGCTTCTATCGCGACGATTGGGGAATCCGCGCCCACGCGATCGAGCTGGCGTGGCAGCATGAGGTCAACGAGCGCTGGTCGGTGAGGCCGGCGCTGCGCTACTACACCCAGGATGCCGCCGACTTCTACTCTCCCGTCGTTCCCGTGTCGCATCCGGCGATCCTGTCGAGCGACCAGCGCCTCGGCGCCTTCGGCGGGCTGTCGCCCTCGCTTCGGGCGATCGTTCGCCTCGCGGACGGCGTTGTGGTCGAGGGCACCGTGGGCTACATGCAGAACGCGCGCAACTTCCACTTCGGGAGCTCGGGGAGCGAAGCCTTCGAGACGCTGCGCGCGGTCTACGGAATCATCGGAGTGCGCCGCGCCTTCTGAGGCGCCATGACGCTGCATCGATTCACGTTCCGCGCGATGGCCGCGGAGAACGAGGTGCAGATTCACGGCGAGGACGCGTCGCGGGCCGAGGCTGCCGCGGCGGGCGCCATCGCCGAAGTGCGGCGCATCGAGGCGAAGTACTCGCGCTATCGCGCCACGAGCGTCGTGTCGCGCATCAACGCGCAGGCCGGCGGCGCGCCCGTCGCGATCGACGCCGAGACCGGTGGATTGCTCACCTTCGCCGCGGCCTGTCACGGCCAGAGCGGCGGAGCATTCGATGCGACCTCCGGAGTGCTTCGGCGCGCGTGGCGCTTCGACGCGAACCGGGTGCCGACGGACGACGAGCTCGCGCCGCTCCTTGCGCTCATCGGATGGACGCGCGTCGAGCTGACGGGCGAGACCGTGCGCTTGCCGGACCCCGGCATGGAGCTCGACTTCGGCGGGTTCGGCAAGGAGTACGCCGTCGATCGCGCGGCCCTCGTGCTGAACGCCATGGGCGTTGCCAGCGCGCTCGTGAATCTCGCGGGCGATCTCACGATCCTCGGGTCCCAGCCCGACGGATCGCCGTGGCGCGTGGGCATTCGCCATCCGCGCCGCGAGGATGCGTTGCTCGCGTCGCTCCCGGTGAGATCCGGGGCCATCGCCACGAGCGGCGACTACGAGCGCTTCATCGAAGTCGATGGCGTGCGCCATTGCCACATCCTCGATCCGCGCAGCGGCCGCTCGGTGCATTCGTTCCAATCGGTCACCGTGCACGCGTCGAGCTGCCTCGTCGCCGGCAGCGCTTCCACGATCGCGATGCTGAAGGGCGAGGAGGATGGCCTCGCGTGGCTCGAGGCGCTCGGGCTATCGCACTTGTGCGTGCGCGCGAATGGAGAGGTGGTCGACAGGTTTCATTGATCGATCATCGCGTCCGCATGGGCGCGCCAGCCCGTGACGCCGTCGCCGCCGCGCGACAGCTTGCCCGCTTCGGCCAGGTCCGCGACCCACGACTGCCGCTTCGCGATCGCGGAAGCCATGAGCGGCTCGAGCCCCGCCTCGCGCACGGTGACCGCGGCTTCCTGCATCTCCTCCGCGCGGCGCCGCCCGTGCTGCACCACGCGCTGGAAGAAGTAGCCGCCCTGTTTCTCCCAGTCGATCCCGGGGAACGATTCGGCGAGGGAGGCGAGCACCTGTTTCTCGACGCCGTAATTGCGCGCTGTGACGAAGCTCTCGATCACGATCGCCTCCATGCCCTTCACGATGACGCTGCGGCACATCTTGATGGCGGA
>JADGRS010000265.1 GCA_017880705.1 Burkholderiales bacterium | reverse complement strand
CGTTACGGCCACGGCAAACGGCGTCGCGCTCTGCGCTACGCCTCCGGTGTTGGGGATGGATCCGTCCGGCGGCCTGACCGTCACATGCGCGCCGGTCACCACGGGCGGCGGACCAACCACCGCCCCCTCCTGCTCGAGCACGCCCAACCCTCAGGCAGTTACGATTGCGGCGGGTGCGACGACGTATCCATCGATCTCGATTTTTTCGAGTTGCACCGGCAATCCGACCGGTTACACGTGGACCAGTGACGTGCCTGGGTTCACCAACCCCAACCAAGCTACTGCGACCGTGGGTTCCTTGGCTGCGGGTCTTTACCATTTCACTGTTTCCGCGACCAACAGCATCGGCACCTCGACAATCGTGCCGCTGACATTGACGGTCAACCCGGCCCCCACGGGCGGCGGGACCACGGGATGCCCGACTACCGTCAACGCGGCGTTCAGTGGAAACTACTCGTCGGACTCCCCGGCGATCCAGGCCAGCGGCTACGCGTCGTATTCGCTTGCGCAGTTCCCGGCGGCGGGCAACAAGTACCAGAAGTTCACGGCCGTGCAGAGCACGAGCGAGGTGAGTGGGCTTCCGATCGAGTACGCGGTTTCGCCTTGCGCGGGTGACTTCACGTCCATGCCCGCCACATGCGCGAAGTTCGGCATCGCCGACAGCGGAATCACGCTGCTCGCCTTTCAGGGAGACACCGCGGGGACCGCGGGCAACCCCGCGTGCGTCATGCAGCCGAACACGCAGTACTACCTGAACGTGAGGTCGGCGAAGCCCGACGGAACGAACTCGTGCACACACGGCGTGTGCTACCTGATCGTGCAGATGCACGTTTTCGGTTACTGACGCAAAGCAACAATCCCGGCCCGCGCGCGCTTCGGCGCGGCGGGTCGTTTCATTGGAGGTCCCTGTTCATGCGAATCCATCATTTCTTCGGCGCCGCTGCGGCGGCGTTGTCCCTCTGTGCCGGCGCCGCGGATCCCGCGCCCGATACTGTCCTGGTGAGGAAGGGCGACGTCACGGTCACGGCCGGCGACTTCCTTGCGACGCTCACGCGAATTCCCGAGAACCAGCGCTTCTCCTATCGCGCCGACGTGGACCGCATCTCGTCCGCGGTGAGCAGCATCTTCGTGATGAGGACCCTGGCGGGCGAGGCCCGCGCCCAGGGCATCGACAAGGAGCCCGACGTGCAACGCAGGCTGCGCCTGGCGGAGGAGACCATTCTCGGCCAGATGGTCCTGGAGCGTTTCGAGAAGGCGATCGTCACGCCCGATTTCGAGGCGCGCGCGCGCGAGATCTACAAGGCCAATCCGGAGCGATTCGAGGTGCCCGCCAGGTTCAGGCTGCATCAGGTGGTCGTGAGCGCCCAGGGACGCAGCGACGACGAAGCGCGCCACCTCGCCGAGGAAGCCCGGACCAAGCTGCTCGCGGGCGAGCCCTTCGGCAATGTCGTCCGGGAGTACTCCGCCGATCCCAGCAAGCGCGCGAACGACGGCATCGTTGGCGGGACCTACAACCAGCTCCCCGAACCGGTCGCGGCCGTGGCGCGGACGCTGCCTCTCGGACAACCGAGCGAGCCCATTCTCGCCGATCGGGGATACTACGTGATCGTCGTGGACGAGCGCGTTCCATCGGGAACCGTGCCCTATGAAAGGGCGAAGGTCGCGGTGATCGAGCAGGAGAAGACCAAGTTCCGCAAGGCCGCGCTCGACGAGAAGCTGAAGTCCGTCACCAACTCCAAGGAAATCACCATCGACACCGACGCGATCGCGTCGTTGAAGACCGAGTTCGATCAGGACGCGATGATGAAGGCTCACATCGAGGAGCTGCAGCGCCAGAAGGACGAGAAGGCGCGCCTCATCAGGGAAGCGGCGAAGCCGGCCGGAAGCTGAGCCGGGCCGACGTGGCGGACCCAGCCGTCGACGACCTGGGGCGGGCCTACGCCGCTTTCTCCCGCGGCCAGCTCGGCGAGAGCCAGCGGCTGTGCGATCGCGTCCTGCAGCGCGCGCCGCCCAATGCCGAAGCGCTCCATCTCGCGGCGGGCATCGCGCTGCGCCTCGGGCACCTCGAGCCGGCGCTCGCGCGCGTGAACGACGCGATCTCCATGAGGCCCGGCGACGCGGGGCAGCACAACACGCGCGCCCAGGTGATGAGGTCGCTGCGGCGCATGGCCGAGGCCGAGTCGGATTTCGTGCAGGCGCTGCGTCTCGCGCCGGACCTTCCGGAGAGCCACGCGGGCCTCGGCCTGTGCCTGCTGGAACGCAACGAGCTGGAAGGGGCGAGGTCGCATCTCGCCGCGGCGGTCGCGGCGCGCCCGTCCATCGCGCCGTGGCGCTACAACCTCGCGCTCTGCGAGATGCGCGGCGCGGCGCTCGATGCCGCCGAAGGGCACCTGCGCGAAGCCGTTCGGCTCGCGCCCGCATGGGCCGAGGCGCTCAATCTCCTCGGCGGCGTTCTCGTGCAGCGCGGCGCGTTGGAAGAGGCGATGAAGAGCCTCGAGGCGGCGCTGTTCGCCGATCCCCGGCTGCATTCCGCCTGGAACAATCTGGGCGCTGCGCAGCTCGCCCGCGGGCTCGGTGACCGCGCGCAGGAATCCTTCCGCAAGTGCATCGCGCTGTCGCCCTCCGATGCGTCCGCGTGGACCAATCTCGGCAACGCGCTGCGTGCCGCGGGCGATGGCGATGCGGCCGAGAAAGCGTACCGCGAGGCCACGGCGCATGCGCCCGCGTTCGCCTCCGCCTGGCAGAACCTGGGCAACCTGCTGCGCGAGGGGGGCCGCCTTGATGAGGCGAAGGCCTGCCTCGAGGAGGCCGTGCGCCTGTCCGATGCGCCCGAGGCGCATTTCTCGCTCGCGATCACGCTGCTTGCAGCCGATGATCTCGACGCGGCGTGGCGCGAGTACGCGTGGCGCCATGGCAGCCGACCCGACGCGCGCGCGCGTACGGACCTGCGAGCCGCGATCTCTTCGGGCACCCCCATCGAGTTGCGGGCAGAGCAGGGCCTGGGAGACGCGCTCTTCTTCCTGCGCTGGGTCCCCGCGCTGGGCGCGGCAAAGCCGATATGGCGCGGCGATCCCCGGCTCTTCGCGCTTCTCGGTTCGACGGGATTGTTCGCGAGTTTCGTCCCGGAAGGTTCCGCACCGGTGGCGAATGCGCACTTGGTCGCGGTGGGCGATCTTGCGTTTCTGCTGGATGAGGCGCCCCGGCATCCCCAGACGCTTCGCTTCGAGGCCGACCGGGCCGCGCTGGGGGCCGCCAGGCGCACTTTGCTTTCCATCGGGCCACCACCCTACGTCGGGGTGGCTTGGAGGGCGGGAACGCGCTCCAGCGCGGGCGAGGAGACCCTGTCGAAGAACGTATCGATCGAGGGCCTGGGACGGGTATTGAGCGCAACGAAGGCCACGCTGGTTTCCCTGCAGCGCCAGCCACGCGAAGGCGAAATGGAGCGTCTCGCGAAGGCGTCGGGCCGGCCGGTTCTCGACGCCGCGGCCTGGAACGATAATCTGGTGGAGATGGCGGGGCTCCTCGCCTCGCTCGATCGCTATGTCGGCGTGAGCAGCACCAACGTGCACATCGCGGCCGGGCTCGGCACGCCCGCGTCGATCCTCGTGCCGCAACCGCCGGAGTGGCGCTACGGACAGGCGGGCGCCACGACGCCGTGGTTTCCGGGCTTTCGCGTCTATCGCGAGCACGCGCGGGACGGATGGGACGGCGCGCTCGCGTCCCTCGCCGCGGACCTCGCGTCGGGCCTGCCGGGCCGATGATGCGCTCCGCGAGCCTGTCGTCCCATCGCTGGCTCCTCTACGAGCTCACGCGCCGCGAAATCTCCAATCGCTACGCGGGGAGCGTGAGCGGCATCGCGTGGACGTTCCTGCATCCGCTCGCGCAGCTCGCGATCTACGCGTTCGTGTTCACCCAGATCTTCCGCGCCGGCGTGCCGCCGAGCTACAGCGGCATCACGTATACCGCGTTCGTCGCGGTCGCGCTGTGGCCGTGGATCATGTTTTCCGAGAGCGTCCTGCGCGGCATGGCGGCGGTCGCGGCCAACGCGGGGCTCATCCGCAAGGTGGCGCTGCCGAGCGAGCTCTTCGTGTACGCGTCGGTGATCGCTTGCTGCGCGATCCATCTCGCGGGATTCATGGTGGTCCTCGCGGTGCTCTTCGCCACCGGCGAGAACCTTCATCTCGCGGGCCTCCCCTTCGCGATCCTGCTGCTCGCGCCCTACATGCTCTTCGCGGCCGCCGTGGCGCTGGTGCTCGCGGCCCTGCAGACGCTCCTCAAGGACGTCGAGCAGGCGACGGGAATCGTCCTCTCGCTCGTCTTCTACGCGACGCCGATCCTCTATCCGCTCACCTTCGTCCCCGAGAAATGGCGAAGCATGGTCGCCTGCAATCCGCTCGCGTATTTCTCGGAGCGCCTTCGGGACGTGCTCCTCTCGCATCCGGCGTTCGTCGCGGGCGATGCCGTCGCGCTCGTCGCGAGCCTGGCCGCCTTTGCCGCGGGCTTGTGGGTCTTCAGGCGCCTCGCGCCGTATTTCGAGGACTTCCTGTGAGGGAGTCCCCGCTGGTGAGCCTCGCGGGCATCGCCAAGGACTATCCGAAGGTCGCGACCGGGGGCGACCGGCTGCGCACGCTCATCTCGCTGATGCTGCGCAGCGGCGACTTCCCCCACTTCCGCGCGCTCGAGGACATCGACCTCGAGGTCCACCGCGGCGAGTCGGTCGGCCTCATCGGCGAGAACGGCGCCGGCAAGTCGACGCTCCTCAAGATCATCGCGGGTGTCGCGCGTCCCACGAAGGGAACCGTCGCGGTGCGCGGGCGCGTGAGCGCACTGCTCGAGCTGGGCAGCGGCTTCCATCCCGACTACACCGGGCGCGAGAACATCTATCTCTCGTCGGCGATGATGGGCCTCTCGCACCGCGGCGCGCGCGTCCATGGTGGATCCAGAGCGCCTTGCTGCACAGCGTCTGCACGTGGAACATGCGGTGCGAGCACAGCAGCAGCGTCCCGCCGCCGTCGAGGTAGCGCTCGAGCCACTGGATGCATTTCTTCGAGAAGGACTCGTCGCCCACGGCGAGGACTTC
>JADGRS010000264.1 GCA_017880705.1 Burkholderiales bacterium | reverse complement strand
TTGCAGCTCGCACCTGATCTTTTTCTTTCATGTCTTCTTGCGCCGCGGCGCCTTCTCCAGTTCCTTCAGCACGCCTTCCGCGGCAGCCTGCTCGGCCGCGCGCCGGCTCGTTCCCTGCCCGCTCGCCACGATGCCGAGGTCGTCCACCCGGCACTCGACGATGAAGGTCTGCTCGTGCGCCTCGCCTTCGGTCTTCTGCACCGCATAGCGCGGCAGCGCGAGGCCGCGGCCCTGCAAGTGCTCCTGCAACGCCGTCTTCGGATCCTTGTCCACGGGCTTGTCGGCGGCGCTGTCGAGCTTGTCCGTGAGAAGCGTCGCGACCACCGCCCGCGTCGCCTCGAAACCGGCGTCGAGGAAGACCGCGCCGAGCAACGCCTCGAGCGAATCGGCGAGGATCGACGGCCGGCGAAAGCCTCCGCTCTTCAGCTCGCCTTCGCCGAGCCTCAGCCGGTCCCCGAGCCCGAGCCTCACCGCCACCTCCGAAAGCGACCGCTGGTTCACGAGCGCCGCGCGCAATCGCGAGAGGTCGCCCTCGGGCAGTTGCGGGAAGCGCTCGTAGAGGATCGTCGCGACCGAGCAGTTGAGAAGCGCGTCGCCGAGGAACTCGAGGCGCTCGTTGTGGGGCGTGCCGAAGCTGCGATGGGTGAGCGCCTGCCGCGCGAGATCGGGATCGCGGAACCGGTGCCCCAGGCGCATTTCCAGCTGAGCGAGGTCCGAGACCTCGCCGCCGCGCGCCGCCTTGCGTGTCACTTCGAGGTAGTCACCATGAAGTCGAGGCACGCCGAGACATTGCTCACCATCGAGACCTTGCTCGACCACGTTGCCGTGATCACCGTCTCGCCGCCCTCCTTGGTGATCTCGAGGTCCTCGCCCTTCACGCTCTTCACGTCCTCGATCGCGTTGCGCGTGTCGAAGGCCCGGCGGATGTCGCGCACCGTCCCCTTGAGGGTGCCGTCTTGGTCCATGGCCGAGAACATCTTCTTCACCGCGAAGTACTCGATGTAGGCCGGCATGAGCTTGGCAGCCATGACGGCGAGGAAGCCCAGCACGCAGAGCGTGACGATCAGTCCCATCAACGAGACGCCGCGTTGCTTCACCATGTAGACCCCCTCACGCTTCCTATTGGCCGTCATTCGCTGCCATTGCCGATCGGCTTGAAGTCCCCGAAGTTCATCCAGACGAGGAAAGCGCGGCCCTTGATGTGGTCGTCGGGCACGAATCCCCAGTAGCGGCTGTCGCTGCTCTGGTCGCGGTTGTCGCCCATCATGAAATAGTGGCCCGCGGGGACCGTGCAGCTGAAACCGTCGTCATTGTATTCGCAATTTTCCCTATGGGCGAACTGCCGCACCTGCGCGAGATCGACGGGCGGCTGCGCCGGGACGATCATCATCTGGTGGTTGTGGGTCCCGAGCTTCTCGGTGAAGCTCGGCAATCGCAGGTAGTTCAATTCCGCGTCGGTGTAGAAGCCGGCGCCCTGAACGGCGATCGGCTCGTCGTTGATGGTGAGGCGCTTGCCGCGATAGACCACCTTGTCCCCGGGCAGGCCCACCACGCGCTTGATGTAGTCGACGCTGGGATCGGCCGGATAGCGGAACACCACCACGTCGCCGCGCGCGAGCGGGTTCACCTCGATCACCTTCTTGTTGATGACCGGGATGCGGATGCCGTAGGTGTACTTGTTCACGAGGATGAAGTCGCCCACCAGGAGCGTCGGCTTCATCGAGCCCGAGGGAATCTTGAACGGCTCGACCCAGAACGAGCGGATGAGGAACACCACGACGATCACGGGGAAGAAGGCGCGCGCCATGTCCACCACGACCGGCTCGGGCTCGCCCGCGGTGCGGCGCTTGCGCGCCCACTGCGCGTCGAAGAGCCACAGGAGCCCCGTGATGATCGCGGCGAGGAGCAACACCGCCGCGAAGTCGGTGAATTTCAGGAGCAGGCCCATCGCCGCGATGAACAGCACCGGCCATGCGATCTCGAGGATGCCCTTGCGCGTGTCGGAGCGCTCCGCGCCGCCGCGGGCGACGACCCAGTCCCACCCGATCACCGCGGCGCTCGCCGACGCGGCGACCATCGCGATCATTTCCCAGTCGAGTCCGCCCTGCGTCATTTCGCTTCCTCTGTCATCACTTGCTCTCCACTTGAAGGATGGCGAGGAACGCCTCCTGGGGAATCTCGACGTTGCCCACCTGCTTCATGCGCTTCTTGCCGGCTTTCTGCTTCTCGAGGAGCTTCCTCTTCCTCGTGATGTCGCCGCCGTAGCACTTGGCGAGGACGTTCTTGCGCAGCGCCTTGATGTTCTCCCGCGCCACGACGTCGGAGCCGATCGCCGCCTGCACCGCCACGTCGAACATCTGGCGCGGGATGAGGCTTCGCATGCGCGAAGCGAGGTCGCGCCCGCGGTACTTGGCGGTCTCGCGGTGCACGATGAGCGAGAGCGCATCGACCTTGTCGCCGTTGATGAGGATGTCGAGCCGCACGAGGTCGCCCGCGCGGAACTCCTTGAACTCGTAGTCGAGCGAAGCGTAGCCGCGCGAGTTGCTCTTCAGCTTGTCGAAGAAGTCCATCACGATCTCGTTCAGCGGCATGTCGTAGGTGAGGATCACCTGCCGCCCGACGTAGTGCATGTTCACCTGCACGCCGCGCTTCAGCTCGCAAAGCGTCATGACCGGGCCGACGTACTCCTGGGGCATGATGATGGTGGCGCGGATGATGGGCTCGCGGATCTCCTCGATCTTCGACGGGTCCGGCAGCTTCGACGGATTGTCGATCTCGATCACCGTCCCGTCGCGCTGGGCCACCTGGTACACCACGGTCGGCGCCGTGGTGATGAGCTCCATGTCGTACTCGCGCTCGAGGCGCTCCTGCACGATGTCCATGTGCAGGAGGCCGAGGAACCCGCAGCGGAAGCCGAAGCCGAGCGCCTGGGAAGTCTCCGGCTCGTAGCGCAGGCTCGAGTCGTTCAGCTGCAGCTTGGCGAGCGCGTCGCGCAGCGCCTCGTAGCGGTTCGACTCCACCGGATACAGGCCCGCGAACACCTGCGGCTGGATCTCCTTGAAGCCGGGCAGTGCCTGCGCGGCGGGGCGATCGGCCATGGTGACGGTGTCGCCGACCTTCGCGTCCTTCAGGTCCTTGATGCCGGCGATCACGAATCCCACGCCGCCCGCCGAGAGGCTGTCGCGCGACACCGACTTCGGCGTGAAGACGCCCACCTGCTCGGTGAGGTGCAGCGCGCCGGTCGCCATGAGCTTGATGCGATCCTTCGGCTTCAGGACGCCGTCGACCATCCGCACCAGCATCACCACGCCCACGTAGTTGTCGAACCACGAGTCGATGATGAGCGCCTTCAGCGGCGCCTCGGGATCGCCCTTGGGGGGCGGGATGCGCGCGATGACCGCTTCCAGGACGTCGTCGATGCCCTCGCCCGTCTTCGCGCTCGTGTACACCGCGTCGGTGGCGTCGATCCCGATCACGTCCTCGATCTCGTGGATGACGCGCTCGGGCTGCGCCGACGGCAGGTCGATCTTGTTCAGCACCGGGACCACCGTCACGCCGAGCTCGGTCGCGGTGTAGCAGTTGGCCACCGTCTGCGCCTCGACGCCCTGGGACGCATCGACCACCAGGAGCGCGCCCTCGCACGCCGAGAGCGAGCGCGACACCTCGTAGGAGAAGTCCACGTGGCCCGGCGTATCGATGAGGTTCAGGTCGTACACGCGTCCGTCCCGCGCGGTGTACTTGAGGGCCGCGGTCTGCGCCTTGATGGTGATGCCGCGCTCGCGCTCGAGGTCCATGGAATCGAGCACCTGCGACTCCATCTCGCGCGACGACAGGCCCCCGGTGCGCTCGATGAGGCGGTCGGCGAGCGTGGACTTGCCGTGGTCGATGTGGGCGATGATGGAGAAGTTGCGGATGTGGTCCATGGACTCGTCTTGGCGCTGCCTCGTGCTGCCGTTTCGTTGCCGGGCCGTAGGAAACGAAATCGGCAACGAAAAAGGGCACCTGGGAGTGCCCTTTTGCGGTGCAACATTTTACTTCATCCGCGCCAGGCGCGCATCCAGGACGTCGATGTCGAGGAAGTAGTGGCACAGCTCGCGATCGCCGTCGAGGAGCACCGGGACCTTGTCGCCCCACTTTTCCTCGAGGCGGGGATGGCTGTCGACGTCCACCACCTCGATCTCGAACGAATAGCGGCCCTGGAACTGCTCCAGGGCCGCGATCATGTCCTCGCAAAGGTGGCAATACGTGCGGCTCAGGACGGTCAGCTTCGGCTTGATCAACCGACTTCCGGGCGGAACGTGATGTAGCGCTGACCATCCTCGCTCTTGATGAGGAGCGCGACGGGCTTCTTGATGTCGAGCTTCGCCACCGCTTCGTTGAACGACTTCACGCCGGTGATCTCGGTGTTGTTCACGCGCAGGATCACGTCGCCCAGGTCCACTCCCGCGGCTTGCGCCGCGCCATCGACCGCCTCGACCGCGACGCCGCCGGTGATCTTGAGGGCCTTCTTCTGCTCCGCCGGGACTTCCTTCACGGCGAGGCCGAGCTTGTCCACCTTCGCGGGCTCCTTGCCCGAGACCTTGGCCGACGCGACCTTGGCCGTGTCCTCGTCCTTGAATTCCGCGATCGTCACCGGGAAGTCGCGCGTCTTGCCGCTGCGCCACACAGTGAGCGCCACCTTGCTGCCGGGCTTCAACGAACGGATGGTGCGCGACAGGTCCGCCGAGCCTTCCACTCCGCGCCCGTCGATCTTCGTGATGACGTCGCCCGCTTCCAGGCCCGCCCTGGACGCCGGGGAATCGGCCTCGACCGAGCCCACCACGGCGCCGTCGGCCTTGCCGAGCCCGAGGCTGTCGGCGAGGTCGCGGCTCACGTTCTGGATGCTCACGCCGATGCGCCCGCGCGTGACGTGGCCCGTCTTCATGATCTGGTCGGCGACGTTGAAGGCGTAGTCGATCGGGATCGCGAACGAGATGCCCGCGAAGCTGCCGGTGCGCGAGAAGATCTGCGAATTGATGCCGATCACTTCGCCGCGCATGTTGAGGAGCGGGCCGCCGGAGTTGCCCGGGTTCACCGCGACGTCGGTCTGGATGAACG
>JADGRS010000024.1 GCA_017880705.1 Burkholderiales bacterium | reverse complement strand
TGCGGCGCACGCTTTCCAGCGCGCGGTGAGCCTGGGCGCGAAGCCGCACCATGGCCCCGTGGGACCGATGGAGCTCAACATCCCCGCGATCCAGGGCATCGGCGGGAGCCTCATTTATTTGATAGACCGCTATCCCGGCAACAACTCGAACCTGTCGATCTACGACGTGGACTTCGTGCCGATCGGGGGGTGCCACCAGCATCCGAAGGGCGCCGGCCTCCACGAGGTCGACCACCTCACCCACAACGTCTACGCGGGCCGCATGGACGTGTGGGCGCAGTTCTACGAGAAGCTCTTCAACTTCCGCGAGATTCGCTACTTCGACATCCAGGGGAAGAAGACCGGGCTCACGTCGCGCGCGTTGACGAGCCCGTGCGGCAAGATCCGCATCCCGATCAACGAGCCCTCGGACAAGGGCTCGCAGATCCAGGAGTACCTCGACGCATATCACGGCGAAGGGATCCAGCACATCGCGCTTTCCGCGAATGACATCTTCGCGACGGTGGAGGCGTTGCGCGCGAAGGACGTGCGCTTCCTCGATACGCCCGACACGTACTACGAGCGCGTGGACTCGCGCGTGCGCGGCCACGGCGAGGACCTCGAGCGCCTGAAGAGGAACCGCATCCTCATCGACGGCGAGGGCCTCGACAAGGAGCACCACGAGGACAAGCTGCTGCAGATCTTCACCGAGACCGTGATCGGCCCCATCTTCTTCGAGATCATCCAGCGGAAAGGCAACGACGGATTCGGCGAGGGCAATTTCCGTGCGCTGTTCGAATCGATTGAAGCGGACCAAATCGCCCGAGGCGTGATTTGAAAATTGGTGTCGGAAATTGGTGTCAGGTACGCATTTCGGCGGCGAGCATCGCCGTGCCGATGCATCCAAAATGCGTACCTGACACCAATTTCCGAAATTCGTACCTGACACCAATTTTCCTCGCGCCATGAAATACCTCTCCGGCTTCGGAGCGCACCACGAGAGCGAGGCAATCCCGGGCGCGTTGCCGGTGGGGCAGAACTCGCCGCAGAAGACGCCCTTTGGGCTGTACGCGGAACAGCTGTCGGGATCGTCCTTCACGGCGCCGCGCGCGCACAACCTGCGCTCGTGGCTCTACCGGCTGCGGCCCTCGGCGATGCATTCGTCGTTCCGCCGCATCGTCGAAGGGCAATGGCGGACGGCGCCGTGCCTCGAGGTCGAGACCTCTCCAAATCGCTTGCGCTGGCTGCCTCAGCCGATGCCCGAGGCGCCCACGGACTTCGTCGCATCGATGGCGACTTTCGTGACCTGCGGCGATGCGCGCTCGCAACGCGGCGCGGCAGTCCATCTCTACGCGGCGAACCGCTCGATGGATAGCCGCGTCTTCTACGATGCCGACGGAGAGCTCCTCATCGTCCCGCAGGAAGGCGCGCTCACGCTCGCCACGGAGTTCGGCATTCTCGAGGCCGCGCCGGGCGAGATCGCGGTGATCCCGCGCGGCATCAAGTTTCGCGCCGAGATCTCCGGAGACGCGCGCGGCTACGTCTGCGAGAACTACGGCGCGCCGTTTCGCCTTCCCGACCTCGGGCCCATCGGCTCCAACGGGCTCGCCGCGCCGCGCGACTTCCTCGCGCCCGTGGCGGCGTTCGAGGATCGCCACGCGCCCATGGAAGTCGTCGCGAAGCTCGGCGGCCACCTGTGGACCGCGCAGTTCGACCATTCGCCGCTCGACGTCGTCGCGTGGCACGGCAACTACTATCCGTGCAAGTACGATCTCGCGCGTTTCAACGCGATGAACACCGTCGGCTTCGACCACGCCGATCCCTCCATCTTCACGGTGCTCACGTCGGCGTCGGAAACGCCCGGCGTGGCCAATGTGGACTTCGTGATCTTCCCGCCGCGCTGGACCGTCGCCGAGCACACCTTTCGCCCGCCGTACTTTCACCGCAACGTGATGAGCGAGTTCATGGGCCTCGTGCACGGCGAATACGACGCGAAGAAGGAAGGCTTCCTCCCGGGCGGCGCGAGCCTGCACAACGCGATGAGCGCCCACGGGCCCGATCGCGCGTCCTACGAGGCCGCGATCGCCGCGCAATTGAAGCCCGCGCGCCTCGAGAGCGCGCTCGCCATCATGTTCGAGAGCCGCTATCTCTTCGAGCCGACGGCGCACGCGCTCGCGTCGCCCACGCTCGACAAGGACTACGACAGCGTCTGGTCGGGCTTCGAGAAGGCGGCGCTCGCCCCCGTGGCAGAGGAGAAGAAGTGAAGCTCGCCTCGCTCAAAGGCCCCACGCGCGACGGCACCCTCGTCGTCGTCGATCGCGCGCTCGCACGCGCCGTGAAGGCGGACGGTATCGCGCCCACCATGCAGCACCTGCTCGAGAACTGGGACGCGCTCGCGCCGAAGCTGCGCGACGTCGCGGCGAGCCTCGAAGGAGGGCACGAGCGTCACGCGTTCGATTTCCGCCAGGTACTGACGCGCGGCGAGGTCGCGGCGCCATTGCCGCGCGCTTACGAATGGCTCGACGGTTCGGCGTATCTGTCGCACGTCGAGCGCGTGCGCCGCGCGCGCAACGACAAGGTCCCCGAGAGCTTCTACAAGGATCCGCTCATGTACCAGGGCGGCGCGGGCGCCATGATGGGACCGCGCGATCCGATCCGCGCGCTTTCCGAGGACTGGGGCATCGATCTCGAAGGCGAAGTGGTCGCGCTCGTGGGCGACGTTCCCATGGGCGCCACGCCCGCGCAGGCCGCTGCGGCGGTGCGGCTTCTCACGCTGGTGAACGACGTCTCGTTCCGTCGATTGATTCCGGCCGAGCTCGCGAAGGGCTTCGGTTTCGTGAACGGAAAGGGCGCGAATGCGCTGGCGCCGGTCGCGGCCACGCCCGACGAGCTGGGAGATCGCTGGAAGGACGGGCGCATCCACTTGCCGATGACGTGCGACGTGAACGGCAAGCAGCTCGGCAATCCCGACGCGGGCGCCGACGCGCAGTTCGGATTGCACGAGCTCATCGCGCACGCGGCGAAGACTCGCGATCTCGCGGCGGGCACGATGGTCGGCACCGGCACCATCTCCAACCACGATCTTTCCGCGGGCTTCGCGTGCCTCATGGAAGCGCGCCTGGTCGAGCAGGTCGAGACGGGCGCCGCGAAGACGCCCTTCCTGCAGTTCGGCGACTCGGTGCGCATCGAGATGCGCGACGCCTCGGGCGCGAGCGTCTTCGGCGCGATCGAGCAGCAGGTCATTTCCGCGAGCGCGGGAATCCAGCCAGAACCCCGGGGATGACCGGCGAGACCCAGCACAACCTGCGCGGCGACTACAGCCGCATGCGGCCGGACTACACGGTCGAGCAGGAGTGGCTGGGCTATTCGCCCGAGCAGCACGAATTGTGGCGGCGTCTCTATGCCCGCCAGGCCGCGCTCATTCCCGACTATGCGTGCGATGAATTCCGCGACGCGCTCCGGGATCTCGACTTCGGAGCCGCCATCCCGCGCTTCGATGCGATCAACGCGAAGCTCGAGCCCGCGACCGACTGGCAGCTCGTCGCGGTTCCGGGGCTCCTGCCCGATCTCACGTTCTTCGACCATCTCGCCCATCGCCGCTTCCCGGTGACGGTGTGGCTGCGCGAGCCCGCGGAATTCGACTACATCGTCGAGCCCGACATCTTCCACGACTTCTTCGGCCACGTGCCGATGCTCTTCAACCCGGTGTTCGCGAACTACATGCAGGCCTATGGCCGCGGCGGCATCAAGGCGCACGAGCTCGGCGCGATCGAGATGCTCGCGCGCCTGTACTGGTACACGGTGGAGTTCGGGCTCATCGATACGAAGCGCGGCTTGCGCACCTACGGCGCGGGCATCCTCTCTTCGGGCGGCGAGATCGGCTATTGCCTCGAGAGCCCGCAGCCCAACCGCATCGGCTTCGATCTCCTGCGCATCATGCAGACTCTCTACAAGATCGACTCCTACCAGGAGAGCTACTTCGTCATCCGCGATTTCGAGCAGCTCTTCGACGCGACCGCGCCCGATTTCACGTCGTACTATGAGCGGCTGAAGGAGCGCGAGCCCTACGCCGCGTCGACGGTCCTCGCGAGCGACAAGGTCTACAACCGCGGAAAACTGGTGTCAGGTGCGATATAAAAATTGGTGTCAGGTACGAATTTCGGATGCATCGGCATGCCGATGCTCGCCGCCGAAATTCGTACCTGACACCAATTTTTCGTCATGAAGCGTGAATGGATAGGGCTCGTCCTGGTCCTCCTGGGGCTGATGCGCGCGGGATGGCTGGTCGCGCACGATCCCGCCGTCGGCTACGGGAACCAGTCCGACATGACGCGCACGGGTGCGTGCATCGGACTCTTTCCGTCGGGCAAAGATCCGAACGTGGCCACGCCGGAGGCGCCGATCGGCCTCTACGAGCGCGGCGGCCAGCGATCGGGGCAATGCTACTTCTCGACCGAGGTCGCGATCGACGCGGCCGTGATCGCGATCGAGCGGCTCGCCGACAAGGAGGGCCGCGCCATTCACCTCCAGTGGATCGGCTACGCGAAGCTCGCGTTGCTTGGGCTCACCGCACTGGTCATCGCCTTCGCGCTGCACCGCACGCCAGGCGCCGCGCTCCTGCACGGCCTCGTCTTCTTCGCGGTGATGACGGATCCGGTCGCGACCCTCTGGTTCAACACGCTCTACACCGAGTTCGGCGCGATCTGGGGGCTCTACGCGATGATCGGCGCCGCAACCGTGCTCGCGGCGACGGAGCGCGCGCGCTATGCGATCTGGGCCGTGCTCATCATGGGCATCGTCGCCCTCGCGTTGTCGCGCGAGCAATACGCGATCCTCGCGCCGGCGCTGGTGCTCGCCGCCGCGTTCTGGCTGTGGGAGCGTTCGGCGGAGATGACCGTGGCGACCTTTCTTCTCGCGATCGCGGCATGCCTCACCGCATACACCGTCGCGCCGCGTCCCGGCGTGGTGACGCACATGAGCCGCGCGGACGCCTATCTCGGGGTAGTGCTGCCCGCATCGAGCCGACCGCAACGCGCGCTCGCGATCCTCGGGCTTCCCGAGCGGTGCGAGGCGATGATCGGAGCCTCGTGGTCCCTTCAGCGCGGCGAGAACCTGCAGCAAACGTGCCCTGAAGTCTTCCAGCTCTCGAGCTTCGCGTTCCTGCGCTTCCTGGACGAGGAGCGCGAGGTCCTCCCGCGCGCCGTGGCGCGAGTCGTCCCCTCGATGCAGGCGCTGACGCCGGGCTACCTCGGAACGCTCGAAGGCGCGACGCAGGTCAGGGCGAGCGAACTGCCGTGGTGGGCGTATTCCCCGCTCGACGCCGCGGCGAGGCGCATGCCGGGCAAGGTGTTCTTGCCGCTGGTGATGGTGTCGATCCTCGCCGCGCCGATCGCCTTCCTCGCGGCGATCGCGTGGGTGCGGCCGTGGCGCGGAGAGCCGCGCGCGGGACTGCTGCTCGCCCTCCTCCTCGGCGCAAGCGTGGCGCACGGCGTCCTCACCACCGTGTTCGGCGGCGGCCTGAACGAAGCGGCGCGCCATTTCATCCCCGGCGCGCTCGCCATGTACGTGCTCCTCATCGCGGCCATCGTGGGCATTCCGGGAGCGGTGGCGCGTTGGATGGCGGAGCCGAAGGCGCGCGCGTTCGAGATGGCCGCCGCGGCCGCCCTCGTGCCGGTCGTGGTGCTCTCGTGCGCGGCGGCGTTTCGCTGGGCCCAGGTGCAGCCGCTCGCGATCGGCGCGCTCGAGTTTCCCGCGGGCCGCGAGGCCACGCTTCCCGTGCTCAGGCTGCACGGCTGGGTGCTCGATCCCGTTGGAGTCGAGTCGGTGCAGGTCGAAGTCGGAAAGCTCAAGCGGCAGGTGCAGCCCGATGAAGACAGCCCCGACCTGAGGGCGACCTACCCGGGATATCCCGACCGCGCGCGGGCGCGCTTCACGGTCGAGCTCGTCGCCGCCGACCTCGCCGCCGCCGGCGCACCCGAGGAGCTGCCGCTGCGCATCACCGTGCGCGGCGTCGACGGCGCCGTGAGCGAGATCGACCGCCGGCGACTGGACTTCCCGAAGTAAGCGGGCCTCCACGCGGATATTCCGCCGGCGCCGATTACGCTTGAAATCACGGGAGTGATGCCGTTCACAGGCCGCGCGCGCCCGCGTCGATACTCTCCATCGGAGTGATTCATTCCCGAGGTCTCCGATGAAGAGTCTTGCCGCAGTGCTGCTGGTATTTCTCGCAACCGCCTTCCATGCCGTCGCCGACGACGTCTCGCGCGGCACTCCCGAGGAAGCGAAGGCGATGGTGAAGAAGGCCGTCGCGCACTTCAAGAAGGTCGGCAAGGAGAAGGCCATCCCCGACTTCTGCAAGGTCGACGGGCCCTTCGTGGACCGCGACCTCTACGTGACGGTGATCGCCATGGACGGCCTGGAGATCGCGCACATCAATCCGAAGACGGTCGGCAAGAACGTGATGGACCTGCGCGACCCCGACGGCAAGTACTTCATCAAGGAGCGGTTCGACGCGGCGAAGACCGCCTCGAGCGGCTGGCAGGAGTTCAAGTTCTTCAACCCCGTGACGCGCAAGGTCGAGGCGAAGACCGCCTACTGGGAGCGCGTGGGCGACCTCGTGTTCTCGAGCGGGGCGTACAAGCCTCTCTAGGGCCCGTACGCCGCCGCCCGGGGGCTACTTGATCTTGATCCAGGTGGTCTGCAGCCAGTTGTCCGCGCGGTGCACGACCTCGACGTTCGAGCGCGCGGCCCAGGGGATCACCTGCAGGTGCAGGGGGATCATGAAGACGTGGTCGTGGAAGTACTGCATCGCCTTGTTGATCGTCTCCTGGCGATGCTGGGGATCGGTGTCGCCCTTGGCGTCGTCGATCATCGCGTCGAACGCGGCGTCCTTGTAGTTGCCCCAGTTGTAGTCGCCGTCGCCCTGGTCGTTGCGCGAATGCAGCACGGGCTGCAGCGTGAAGATGGCGTCCGTCGTGGCGCCACCCCAGCCCAGCATGCAGAAGCTGATCTCCATGCGCTGCGCCTTCGGGAAATACTGCGCCCGCGGGATCGCGTTCACCTTGATCGTCACGCCGACCTTGGCGAGCATGCCCGCCACCGCGACGCAGATCTTCTCGTCGTTGATGTAGCGGTTGTTGGGGCAATCCAGCTGCACTTCAAAACCGTTCGGATACCCCGCGTCCGCCAGCAGCTTCTTCGACGCGGCGATGTCGTACGGGTAGCGCTTGTCCATCGACTTCGGGATCCCGGCCTTGTCCGGATTCGGCAGGTTGATCGCCGTCGGCACCGAAAGCCCGCGCATCACCGCCTTCTGGATCGCGTACACGTCGATCGCCTGGTAGAAGGCCTTGCGCACGCGCACGTCCTTGAAGGGGTTCTTGCCCTTCACGTTCGAGTAGAGCAGCTCGTCGCGCGCCTGGTCCATCTGCAGGAAGACGATGCGGTTCTCGCGGCCCTCGTAGATCTTGATGTCCTTTTCCTGCTTGAGCTTGTCGACGTCGCTGGGCGGCGGGTCGAGGACGAAGTCGATGTTGCCGGCCAGCAGCGCCGACATGCGCGTGCCCGCCGAGCCGATGGGCGTGTAGACGATCTCGTCGACGTTACCGTCGAAGCGGTTCTCCTTCAGGCCCCACCAGTTCGGGTTCTTCTTGAAGACGCTCTTCACGTCGGGATCGCGTGAGACGAGGATGAAAGGCCCCGTGCCCATCGCGTTCCTCGCCGTGTACGCTTCCTTCTCGTTGGTGAAGTCCTGCGTGTTGACGGCGTTGTTCTTCTCGCACCACGCCTTGCTCATCATGAAGAGGCTGTTGGCGAGCATCTCGAGCATGACCGGGTTCGGCACCGGCGTCGTGAGCTCGACCGTGTACTGGTCGATCTTCCGCGGCGTGCCGACGCCGTTGCCGTAGACGCGAAAGTTGGAGGTCTTGCCCTGCAGCCGGATGATGGAGAAGACCACGTCGTCGGCGGTGAAGTCGGAGCCGTCGTGGAACTTGACGCCCGTCCGCAGGTTGAACACCCACGTCGTCGGGCTCGTCTGCTTCCAGCTGGTGGCGAGCGAGGGCAGGATCTCGAGCTTCTTGCCGCGCTCGACGAGGGACTCGTACACCTGCCCGTTGATCGAGTTGGTGAGGAGCTCGTTCTGCGCCATGGGATCGGCGGTGAGGTAGTCCCCCTGGCTCGACCATCGCAAGGTCTTGGCGTCCGCGGCGAGCGGCGCGGCGAGGATGGCCGCGGCGAGGGCGGCGGCGATGTTCCTGGCAAGTGCAAGGCGTGTCATTGGAAAAGACCTCCCGGGTAGAAGCGGACAATCATAGCCACAATCGGGGGAGCCGGCATCGGCGCGCCTTCCGAGCCGGGAATTCGCGCCTACCCCTCCACGACGACCGCGTCCTGCCCGTTCCAGAAAGCGATCTCGCGGTAGTGGAAGGGGCGCCCTGGCAGCGCCTGCGCGATCTGGCGCTCGACGAAGGATCGAGTCGTGAGGGTGGTTCCATACGCGCCGGGATCGAGCGCCGTCGATTCGCTGCTCGCGATGAAATGGGTGCCGTCGTCGCCGTACGAGACGCCGAGCTCGCGCCCGTGCGCTTCGTTGTGAACGCTCAAGACGAGCACTCCCCCGGGCTCGACCGCGGCAAACAGCGCCTGCAGCCACGCGCCCCAGCGCCGGGGCGGCAGGTGCGTGAACATCGAGAGCACGAAGACGATGTCGTGCTTCCCGGGGATGCGGAGCGCCGACGGGTCGCCCTCCGAGTAGAAGCCCTTCACGCCGAACTGCGCGCGCGCGAAATCCACCGATCCTGGCTGCACGTCCGAGACCGTCACGCGGCCGGGCAGGACGCGCGCGAGATGGCGCGTGAAGCGTCCGAATCCCGAGGCGAATTCGAGCAACGAGCGGCTGCGCGTGAGGGGGCGGTCGACCGACTCGAGGATCTCCATGAGCTCGCTCAGGGTGCGCCAGCCGTCGGCGAGATATTCGCGGATCGGATTGCTCGCGAGGGGATGCGTCGCGAAGAATCGGTAGATCTCGTCGCGCGGGTCGATCGTGCAGTCCACGCGCATCCAGCGGCCGTAGCTTTGCGGCGCGCGCAGCCTCTCCAGCGCGTTGTGGGCGCCGAGGTTGTAGCGATCGCGCTCGGCGGCGGCGAGATAGAGCTCCAGGGACCGCTCCGGATTGCTCGCCTCGAGCGCCCGCGCCTCCTCGATCAATGCCTCCGCGCCTCGCGTCGCACCCATGAATCGTCCCCGCATGAAAACCGCGATTATGAACGCTTGGGGACTATACTTTCGTCCCCTTCGCCAGGCGACCCTTCTTGAGCTCCACACCCCTTTCCGCACCGCCGATCGCGAAAGTCTCGGGGCTTCGCTTCGAGTATCCGGGCGTGCGCGCGCTGGACGACGTGTCGTTCTCGCTCGAGCGCGGCACCGTGACGGCCCTCGTGGGCCCGAACGGCGCGGGGAAGTCCACGCTCCTGCGCTGCGTCGCGGGCCTCGAGACGCCGGCCCTGGGCGAGATCGAGGTCGCGCAGATCGACGTCCTCGAGGCGCCGCGCAAGGCGCACCGCTGCCTGGGCTACCTCTCGGATTTCTTCGGCGTCTACGAAGCGCTCACCGTGCGGCAATGCCTGCAGCACGCGGGCGCGATCAACGGCACTCCGGAGAGCGAGCTCACCGCGGCGGTCGAGCGCACCGCGCGCCGCCTGGGGCTCGCCGATCGCCTCGACGTGCAGGCCGGCACGCTCTCGCGCGGACTGCGCCAGCGCCTCGCGATCGGCCAGGCGATCATCCACTCGCCGCAACTGGTGCTCCTCGACGAGCCCGCCGCGGGCCTCGACCCCGAGGCGCGCCATGCGCTCGCCGTGCTCTTCCGCGAGCTGCAGGCCGGCGGCATGACGCTCGTCGTGTCGTCCCACATACTCGCCGAGCTCGACGAATACTCGACGCACATGCTCGTGCTGCGCGCCGGGCGCGTGGTCGAGCAGCGCGAGCTTCGCCCCGATGACGCGCACCACGCGCGCCGCATGCATCTCACGCTCGCTCGTGCCGACGAACGCGCGCTTGCCGTGCTCTCGTCGCAATCCCAGGTGAGCGAGGTCGAGGTCGATGGCGCGGCGATCGCCTTCGCATGGCAGGGCGAGGCGGGCGCGCAGGCCGCCCTCCTGCGCGCGCTCGTCGAATCCGGGCTCGAGGTGATCGAGTTCGGCGAGGTGCACGAGAACCTTCACGATTCCTACCTGCGCACTTTGGCGGAGCCCAGGCCATGAACCCCGAGCTGCGCCGCAACCTGTGGCTCGAGCTGTCGACCCATCGCCTGGTCGCGATGCCGGCGGTCCTCTTCCTCGTCTTCGTCCTCTTCGCTTCGCGCAACGTCGGAGACTGGGCGGAGATCGTCTTCACGACGGCGATCGGGTTCTTCGTCGTGATCGTCCACCTCTGGGGAGCCTACAAGGCGGCCGAGGCCGTGACCGACGAGGTGCGCGCCCGCACCTGGGACTGGCAAAGGCTCTCCGCGCTCGACCCGTGGCGCATGACCTGGGGCAAGCTCGCCGGCGCTACCGCGTTCACGTGGTATGGCGCGGCGATCTGCATGGTCGCGATGATGGTGGCGGCGATCGGCGGCGCGGAGCGGCGCTCCGCGGCCGTGTACATCTGCGGCCTCGTGGCCCTCGGCGTGACGCTCCAGGGAGCGGCGCTCGCCGCGAGCCTGCAGGCGTCGCGCAAGAGCTCGCGGCTCGGCCAACGGGTGGGAATCCTCATCGTCTTCCCCGTTGCCGCGCTGGCGCTGTTCACGCTCACCGGGGCGCAGCCGCCGCGCCTCGTCGCCATCGAATGGTACGGCCACGAGTTCGAGTCGTTGCGCTTCTACAGCGCGCTCGCCGTGGTGTTCGCGCTGTGGGCCGTGCTCGGCGCCTATCGCGAGATGGCGCGCGAGCTGAAGATGCGCCTCCTGCCCTGGGCGTATCCGGCGTTCGCCCTGTTCCTCGCGGCGTTCATCGCGGGATTCGCCCACGAATCGATCGCGTTCCGGTCGACCTTCGCGCTGTCGGGGCTGCTCGTGTCCCTCACGCTCGCCTACTACGGGATCTTCGCCGACGTGACCTCCGCGATGTCGTTGCGGCGCCTCGCGCTGCATTGGAAGGCGCGCCACTGGCGAAGGTTCCTCGAGGAGCTGCCGCTGTGGGTTGCGGCGCTCGCGATGGCGTTCGTCTTCGCTTTGCTCTGCACGCAGATCCTCTCCTCGTCGGCCGAGGCGCCGCTCGCGATCCTGCCGCGCTCCGCGGGGCTCTATCCGTTCGCCGTGCTCCTCGTCGGCGTGCGCGATTGCCTGATCCTCGTCTTCTTCGCGCTCGCGCCGCGCGGCCGCGGCGGCCCCGAGGCGGTGACGCTCCTCTACATCGCGCTCCTCTCGTGGATCCTCCCCGCGGTGCTCGCGATTGCCGGGATGGGCGCGGTGGCGAAGCTCCTGATGCCGTTCGGCGCATTCAACGGCTGGCAGGCGGCGCTCGTGATGGGCGTGCACGTCGCCATCGTGGCGGCGCTCGTCGCATGGCGCTGGCGGCGCTGGGATCGCGCGTTCCGCGGCGCGTGAGGCAGCCGGCGGTATAATTTCGGCTTCCTGGAGGTGATGCCATGAACGCAGTCGTCAAGGACCGCGCCGCGGTCCCCAATCTGAAGGATCCGAGGCTTTTTCGCGAGAGCGCTCATATCGACGGCGCGTGGGTCGATGCCGACAGCCGCGCACGTTTCGAGGTCGACAATCCCGCGACGGGCGCCATCGTGGGGCACGTGCCCAACATGGGGGCGGCGGAAACGAAGCGCGCGATCGCCGCCGCCGAGGCCGCGCTTCCCGCGTGGCGAGCGCTCCCGGCCAAGGAGCGCTCGCGAACCCTTCGCAAGTGGTTCGATCTCATCGTCGCGAATGCTGACGACCTCGCGCTCCTCCTCACGACCGAGCAGGGCAAGCCCCTCGCAGAAGCGAAGGGCGAGATCATGTACGGGGCGTCCTTCGTCGAATGGTTCGCCGAGGAAGGCAAGCGCGTCTACGGCGACGTGATCCCGAGCCCCACCAACGACCGGCGCATCATCGTCATCAAGCAGCCCATCGGCGTGGTCGCCGCGATCACGCCGTGGAATTTCCCCAACGCGATGATCACGCGCAAGGTCGCGCCGGGCCTCGCCGTGGGATGCACCTTCGTGCTGAAGCCCGCGGAGCAGACGCCGTTCTCGGCGCTCGCCCTCATGGAGCTCGCCGAGCGCGCGGGATTGCCCAAGGGCGTGCTGAACATCGTCACGGGCGATCCGGTCGCGATCGGCCAGGAGCTTTGCGCGAGCCCGGTGGTGCGCAAGGTGACCTTCACCGGCTCGACGGAAGTGGGCCGCATCCTCATGCGCCAGAGCGCCGACACCATCAAGAAGCTCTCGCTCGAGCTCGGCGGCAACGCGCCCTTCATCGTGTTCGACGACGCCGATCTCGACGCCGCGACCGAAGGCGCGCTCGCGTCCAAGTATCGCAACGCGGGCCAGACGTGCGTCTGCGCCAATCGCATCTACGTGCAGGATTCCGTGTACGACGCCTTCGCGGCGAAGCTCGCGGAGAAGGTGAAGGCGTTCAAGGTGGGCCAGGGCACCGAGGCCGGAGTGACGATCGGCCCGCTCATCGATGCGCCGGGTCTCGCGAAGGTCGAGGACCACGTCGCCGACGCGCTCGCCAAGGGCGCGAAGCTTCTCATGGGCGGCAAGCGCCACGCGCTCGGCGGGCGTTTCTTCGAGCCGACGGTCCTGACGGAGGTCACCGCGGAGATGAAGGTCTCGCGCGAGGAGACCTTCGGGCCGGTCGCGCCGCTGTATCGCTTCAAGACCGACGAGGACGCGGTGCGTCTCGCCAACGCGACGGAGTTCGGGCTCGCCGCGTATTTCTATGCGCGCGACGTGGGGCGCGTCTTCCGCATCGCGGAGGCGATCGACACCGGCATCGTCGGCATCAACGTCGGCATCATCGCCACCGAGGTCGCGCCCTTCGGCGGCGTGAAGCAGTCCGGCCTCGGGCGCGAGGGCTCCAAGTACGGCATCGAGGACTTCCTCGAGATCAAGTACATCGCCATCGGGGGGATTCAATAGCGCTTGGGAGTGATCCGGACGCAATTCTTTGGATCCGCCGATAAACGCCGATGAACGCCGTAACCCGAAGCTCGTGATCCTTCGATCGGGAAAATTGCGATGACCATGCGAGAAAGTGCGCCAAAGGACCTTACGGCGTTCATCGGCGTTTATCGGCGGATTCAAAGCCTCTTGCTCGCATCACTCTTCGCGGTAGCTTCAATCGCGAGCGCGCAGGAACGGCCGTCGCAGCGGGAGCCGCCGAGCGGCTGGAACGCGAAGCAGCTCGCGCACGCGAAGAAGTACATGGTTGCCGCGGCGAACCCGCTCGCGGTCGATGCGGGCGTGAAGATGCTCGAGCGCGGCGGCAGCGCCATCGACGCGATGATCGCCACGCAGCTCGTGTTGAACCTCGTCGAGCCGAGCTCCTCGGGCCTGGGCGGCGGCGCGTTCCTTCTCTTCTACGACGCGAAGGCGAAGGCGATCCGCGCGATCGACGCGCGCGAGACCGCCCCCGCGGGCGCGACGCCCGCGCTCTTCACGAAGCCCGACGGCACGCCGATGGCGTTCCTCGACGCGCGCGTCGGGGGCCGCTCGGTCGGCACGCCCGGGACGCCGCG
The DNA here is from genome assembly GCA_017880705.1 of Burkholderiales bacterium. GTDB lineage: Bacteria > Pseudomonadota > Gammaproteobacteria > Burkholderiales > Usitatibacteraceae > Usitatibacter. The sequence continues at coordinate 1,980 of JADGRS010000024.1, read as the reverse complement.
CCTCCTCGAGGTCGCGCACGCGCGCTACGGGAAGCTTCCATGGGCCACGCTTTTCGAGCCCGCGATCGAGCTCGCGGAAAAGGGCTTCCCGGTCTCGCCGCGCTTCAATCGCATGATCGGCGAGGACGCGGGGCTCGCCAACGAGCCCGCCGCGCGTGCGTATTTCTTCGACGACGCAGGCAAGCCGAAGGCGGTCGGGACGATCGTCAGGAATCCCGCGTTCGGCGCGACGTTGCGCGCGATCGCGGCGAAGGGCGTCGACGCGTACTACACCGGCGACATCGCGAAGGACATCGTCGCCGCGGTGCACGCGCATCGCAACCCCGGCACGCTCTCCCTCGAGGATCTCGCGGCGTATCGCGTTCGCGACGTGGAATCGCTGTGCGGCACGTATCGGGCGTGGAAGCTCTGCGGCATGCCGCCCTCGTCTTCGGGTGGCATCGCGGTGCTGCAGATCCTGGGCGAGCTCGAGCCGCGCGACATGTCGAAGGTGCGGCCCAACTCGGTCGAAGCGGTGCACCTCGTCTCGGAAGCCGAGCGCCTCGCATTTGCCGACCGCAACCGCTACGTCGCCGACGATCGCTTCGTCGACGTGCCGGTGAAGGGCCTCGTCGATCGCGGCTACACCGCGAGCCGCGGGCTGCTCATCCGTCCCGAAATGTCGATGGGCAAGGCGCAGGCGGGGACGCCCCGGGGCGTGAAGGCCGCGCTCGCCGACGATCCCGTCGACGAGGTGATGGGGACGACGCACATCTCCGTCGTCGACGGCGACGGCAACGCGGTGTCGATGACCACGACGATCGAGTCCTTCTTCGGCAGCCGCATCATGGTGCGCGGCTTCCTGCTCAACAACGAGCTCACCGACTTCAATTTCCTTCCGGTGGAGGAGGCGCAGGTCGCCAACAGCGTCGCCCCGGGCAAGCGCCCGAGGAGCTCGATGGCCCCGTTCCTCGTCTTCGATCGCGGCGGCGCGCTCGACATGACCATCGGCAGCCCCGGGGGCAGCCTCATCATCGGCTACGTGTCGAAGACCCTCGTGGGCATCCTCGATTGGGGGCTCGACGTGCAGTCGGCGATCGACCTTCCCAACTTCGGCAGCCGCAACGGGCCCACGGAGATCGAGAAAGGCAGCGCGCTCGAGGGCACCCAGGCGGCGTTGAAAGCCATGGGCCACGACGTCCGCGCCATCGACATGACAAGCGGCGTGCAGGCGATCCGGCGCGAGCGCGACGGCTGGCAAGGCGGCGCGGATCCGCGCCGCGAGGGCGTCGCGCGCGGCCGCTGAAAGTTTTTCGTGTTCAAACCAAAGGAGCATCGTCGTGAAATACGCATTTGCAGCGGCCCTCGTCGCCGCCACCGCGCTCGGCAGCGCCATCGCCGAGGATTCGAAGAACGCGCCGGCGAAGGCCGCCGAGCCCGCGAAGGCGCAGTGCACGCCCGCGCCCACGGAGCTCGTGAAGAAGGACACCGCGCCGGGCACGGGCGAAAAGACCATCGAGTTCAAGACGCCGATCCATGTGTCGTACACCGGGTGGCTCTATGACGGGTGCGCGAAGGATTTCAAGGGCGAGAAGTTCGACTCGTCGGAAGGGCGCGCCACGCCCTTCGGCTTCCTCGTGGGCGTCGGCAAGGTCATCAAGGGCTGGGATGATGGCCTGCTCGGAATGAAGGAAGGCGGCAAGCGAACGCTCATCATCCCGCCGAGCATGGCCTATGGCGCGGGGGGCGCGGGCGGCGGGAGGATTCCGCCCAACGCGACGCTCGTCTTCGACGTGGAGATCATCGACATCATCACAGGCACGCCGACCGCGCCGCTTAAGAAGCCATGAAGCTGGAGAGCTCGAGCTTCGCCGAGGGCGCGGCGATCCCGGCCGAGTTTGCGTTCTGCGCCCCGGATGCGAAGACCCACGCGACGCTTTCCAGCAATCGCAATCCGCACCTCGCGTGGAGCGATGCCCCGGCGGGGGTCAAGTCGTTCGC
>JADGRS010000263.1 GCA_017880705.1 Burkholderiales bacterium | reverse complement strand
ACTACATGGAGGAACAGGTTGAGCTTGGCAGGCGCGGGATAGTCGGGGCCGGGAAGCTGCATCGGATCACTCCCCGAGCGCGCGATATTCGTCGACGATGAGCCTCACGACCATCTCGCCGCGCGTCGCCGTGATGCGCTTCGCAAGGTCCACGTTGCCCGCTCTCTGGGTCTGGTCGACGGAGACCTTCCAGTCGCCCGCGCCCGACGCCGCCACGCCGTGAAGCCAGCCCGCCATCTCGTCCGGGTCGAGGGGCACGCCGAGGACGCGCTCGGTCAGCGCTCGAAAACTCTCCGCGCTCTCGGAAGGCGCGCCCACGCGCACGAGCGTCGCGCCGTCGGCGCCCGACTCGAGGCGCGCGACCTCGTTGCCGAGCGGCGAGGCGATGATCCACGAATCGTGGAGGCCCTTGCGCGTCCAGCGAAGCTTCGCGATGTCGCTGCGGTCGCCTTGGCGCACCGCGAGGCGCCCGCTCACTTCGAAGTCCGCGGGCGCCGCGGCGAGTCGCGGCAGCGGCGCGGGCGCCGGCACGCTCGCGCATGCCGCAATGAAAAGCGCCGCGAGGCATGTCGCGGCGCGCAGGTGCACGGGAAGGTTGCCGCCTCTCAGGGGCGGTGCTTCTGCATCACCGCGAGGAGGGTCTCGTGGTTGGGATTCTCGGTGAGCGCCGCGCGCCAGATCTTTTGCGCTTCGTCATGCTTGCCGTTGCTCCAAAGGACCTCGCCGAGGTGGGCCGCGATCTCGGGATCGGGCTTCGCGCTGTATGCGCTCTGCAGGTGCTTGAGCGCCTCGCCCACCTGTCCCATGCGGAAATTGACCCAGCCGAGGCTGTCCAGGATGAACGGATCGTCGGGCGCGAGCTTGTACGCCTTCTCGATCAGGTCCTTCGCCTCGACCAGGCGGTTGGTCTTCTCGACCAGCGTATAGCCGAGAGCGTTGTAGGCGTGCGCGTAGTCGGGCTTCATCTTGATGACCTTGCGCAGGTCGGCTTCGAGAACGTCGATCTTGTCGATGCGTTCGGCGGCCATGGCGCGATCGTAGAGAAGCTCGTAGGAGTCGGGATACTTCGCGACCGCCTCCGAGAGCATCTCGTAGGTCTGCTTCCACTCCTTCGCGTCGCGAAGAAGCTGCGCCTCGACCTGGACTATCTGGATGCTGTCGTCGGAAGAGCGCGGCTCGATGCGCTGCAGGTATTCGCGTCCCGCCGCGAGGCCCTGCTGGCGCGCTATGAGCGTCGCAATCTTCAGCTGCGCGCGCACCCAGTCGCCCTGGTCGACCCTCTGGTACCACCCGATCGCCTCGTCGAAATGCTGCAGCCCCTCGGCGGCCTGGCCCAGCCCGAGGTAGATCGCGGTGGGCTCGCGATAGCCCTGCTTCAACGCCTTGTTGAACTCGACCTGCGCATCGGCGTAGTCCTCGAGCTGCAGCGACAGGAGGCCGATGGCGTACGAAGCCTGGGAATCGTTCTGCGCAAGCTTCTCCGCCTCGCGGAACTGGTCGCGCGCTTCGGCGAGCCTTCGCTCGGCGGCGAACTCGCGTCCGAGCTGCATGCGAACGTCCTGCGCGCCGGGATTGGCCGCGACGAACTTCTGGTAAAAGGGAATCACTTCCGCGGGCGCTGACTTGCGCAGCGCCTGCGCCTTGAGGATCGCGCCCGGTTCCCAGGCGGGCTTCATCTGCAGCGCCGCGTCGGCTTCCGCCAGCGCCAGGTCCATCTGGCCGGCGAGGATCGCGGCCACGCCCACTGCGTAGTGCGACTCCACGATCGGATATCGAACGGTCACGTCGCGCGTTGCGGCGAGGACCGCGGCCTTGTCGGGAAATTTTCCGAGGAGATGCGCGAGCTGCATGATGATCGGGCCGCGGTTGGCGGTCTTCTCGAGGATGCGCGCGAGCGTGTCACGGGCCTTGTTGACGTCCGCATCGTTGGCAAGGAGCGCCGCCATGATCTCGCGGGCAAGCGCCGATTCGGGATCGAGCTCGAGGAGAAGGGTCGCGCTTTCGAGCGCCGGGCCGAAGGCGCGCGCGCGGATCGCGGTCTCGACGGCGCGCTTGGCGATCTGCGGGTCCTTCAGCTCCCGGGCGAGGCGCTCATAGACGGAAATGGCACCCTCGGTGTCGCCGCGCTGCGAGGCGATCTCGGCGACGAGGTACTCGAACATCGCATCGACGTTCGCCGCGCCGCCATCGGCCTCCGCCGCGTCCTCCGGGGTTTCTTCGGCCGCCGAGGGGCCGACCAAGCCCAGGGCCGCCGCCGCGACCAATCCAAACCACCAGGTTCTGCCTGCCATTTCGACCCCCATGCGCGCGAGAAGCGGCGCCAAGACCAACCTATCATAGAACGATTCGAGCTCCAGCTACGGGCCCGCGAACGTTTCATTCGTCGCGATGCACGGCAGGGGGAAAGCCCCGGGTTGGCACGTATAATCCCCTCGAAAAATCCCACATTCCTGTGACTACGCGATGCCCGAGCTCCCGGAAGTCGAAACGACGCGTCGCGGATTGTTGCCGCGCGTGGCGGGCCGCCGCATTCGCTCGATCGCCGTGCGCAACGGAAGCCTGCGCTGGCCGGTGCCCGCGGATATCGCGAAGCGCCTGTCGGGCGAGACGATTCGCGACATCCGGCGCCGCGCCAAGTACCTCCTCTTCGATCTGGGCAAGGGCCATCTCCTCGTCCATCTCGGCATGTCGGGGCGCCTCACGCTCCTGCCCGCCGGGACGCCGGCGCGAAAGCACGATCACGTCGACATCGAGCTCGAGGGCGGGACGCTGCTCAGGTTCACCGATCCGCGGCGCTTCGGCGCCATGCTGTGGCTCGAATCGCCGGCCGAGAGCCATGCGCTGCTCAAGGATCTCGGGATGGAGCCTCTCGACGCCGCGTTTACGGGACAGGCATTGCGCGCGCGCGCAAAGGGGCGCAGCGTGTCGATCAAGCAGTTCCTCATGAACGGCCGAATCGTGACGGGAGTGGGCAACATCTACGCGAGCGAGGCGCTTTTCCACGCGGGGATCGCTCCCGGGCGAAGCGCCGGCCGGGTCTCCGCAGCGCGCTACGATCGGCTCGCCGAGGCCGTGCGACGCACGCTCGCGCGTGCGATCGCGGCGGGCGGGAGCACGCTTCGCGATTTCGCCTCGGCCGAGGGACGGCCGGGCTACTTTCAGCAGCGCCACGCCGTGTACAAGCGGGAAGGCAAGCCGTGCCGCGTGTGCAAGACGCCGATCCGCGCGCTGCGCCAGGGACAGCGCTCGACATTCTTCTGCCCGCGATGCCAGAAATGACCGCACCCGGCGAGCGCCGCGGGCCTTCGTCGCTCGAGGCGGCGCTCGAGTCGCTCGCGCAATGGCGCGCGGCGCTTGCCGCCGGCCTCGCGTCGCTGCGGCGCTGGGGACAGGCGGGACGCCTCCTCGACGAGCAGGGCGCCGCGCGGCTCGCGCACCTCGAAAGGCGGCTCGCCACCGAGCGCCTCACCATCGCGTTCGTCGCGGAGCAATCGCGCGGCAAGAGCGAGCTCATCAACGCGCTTTTCTTCGGCGAGCAGGGCACGCGCCTCCTGCCCGCGAGCGGCGGCAAGATCGTCTGCCCGACGGAGATCCTGTGGGATGCAACGCGCGCGCCTTCCATACGCCTGCTTCCGATCGAGACGCGCGAGAGCGGGCGCGCGTTGAGGGAGTACATGGACGACGCCGATGCATGGCACGAATTGCCCCTCGATCCACGCCATCCCGAGACGGTGCCGCTTGCATGCGAAGTGCTCACCCAGACGCGCCAGATCGATGGAGCGGCCTCCCCCCGCTGGCGCTACGCGGTGATCAACTTTCCGCACCCCCTCCTCGCGAAAGGGATCACCCTCCTCGACACGGCAGGATTCAGGACGCTCGCTTCGGAGCCCGAGCTCTCGTTCCACCGCGTGCCCGATGCCGCGGCGGTGATCTTCATCATCTCGGCGGAGAGCTCCATCACGCCGGCCGACCAGGCGCTCTGGACCGAGCACGTCGCGACCATCGGCGGAGTCGAGGAGACGTGCTTCGTGGTCCTCAACAAGATCGACGGCTTGCGTGACGGCGCGCGCGGCGAGGGCCAGGTCCTCACGGAGATCGACCGCCAGGTCAAGTCGGTCGCCGACGCGCTCTGCATCGCGCCGACGCGGATCTTCGCGCTCTCGGCCAAGCAGGGGCTCGCGGCGAAGATGCAGGGCGACCGCGACGCTCTGGTGCGAAGCAGGCTGTACCGCCTCGAGCAGGCGCTCTCGCGCGGGCTCGTGCACCACCGGCGCCTCGCCCACGCCACCGGCGCGCGCGCCGAGGTGCGCGGCGCGCTTTCCGAGATGCGCGCGCTCATCGCGAGCCGCCTTGATTTCGCCAACGGGCAGCTAGAGGAGCTCACCGCGCTCAAGGACAAGAACCAGAAGCTGGTGGAGGTCCTCGCGCGCAAGGCGGGCGTCGAGCGCGGCCGTATCGAGCAGGCGCGGGCGATGATGAGCGGGCTGCGCACCGTGCACAACCGGCACTCGGCCGACCTGGAGCGGCTGCTCGATCCGGCGCTCGCCCGCGAGTCGGCATTGCGCGCCCGCGAAGCGGTCGCGGGCAGCGCCTTCTCGAAGGACATCGGCGAGATTCTCAACGCCTTCTTCGTCGATTCGCGAGAGAGGATCACGAAGGCGATCGAGGTCATCCAGGAGGCGCGCAAGGTCATGGGCGCGGTGCGCCAGAAGATGACGGTCGAGTACAAGATCGCGCCGGTGGAAGCGGCCGCCTTCGCCACCGAGCGCTTCCTGGTGGAGCTCGACCGGCTCGAGGAGCACTGCCGGCGCGAATTCAAGGGCGGCTCCAATCTCCTGCTGCGATCGCGCAAGTCGTTGGGCACGCTCTTCTTCGACACCGTCGCGCTGCAGGTGATCCATGTCTTCGAGATCGCCGACCGGGAGACGCGCGCGTGGCTCACGGGCTTCATCCGGCCCCTCGAATCGCAGATCAATGCCTACCAGGATCAGTCGAACGCCCGCATCGAGGGAATGGGACGAATCCAGAACGCTGAAGTCGATCTCCTCGACAAGCTCGAGGAGCTCAAGCGTCTCGCGGCCGAGGTCGGCGCCCAGCGCGAGCAATGCGAAG
>JADGRS010000262.1 GCA_017880705.1 Burkholderiales bacterium | reverse complement strand
TCACGGGGATCACCGTCGAGATCGCGGTCGATTCGAGCACGATGTCGCCTTTCGCGAACATGCCGCCTTCCAACGCGCCGTCCTGGTTCGCGACGGATATGTAAAGCGTGATCGAGCGCGAGCCCGCATCCGCGGAGGGGTTGATGCGCTCCACTTTCCCGGTGAAGACGCGCTCGCCGAAGCCGTCGACACGGAAGCTCGCGGCCTGGCCCGGCTTCACGGCGGGTATCTCGGCGGCGGGCGCGGGCGCCTCGATCTCCATGTTGGCGAGGTCGACGAGCCCGAAGAGGGGGCTGTCGATGCCGACCTTTTCGCCCGCGTTCACCAGCTTGCGCGCGACGATGCCGTTGAACGGCGCGCGCACCGACGCGTCATCCATCGCCTTGCGCGCGATGCGAAGCTGCGCTTCGGCCGAGCGCACCGACGCCGCGCTCGCTTCATAGGTGCTGTGCGTCGTGTCGAAGGCGTTCTGGGAGATGAACTTCTGGCGCAGCAGCGCCTGGCCGTTCTCGCGGTTCTTCTCCGCGATCGAAAGCTTGGCCCGCGCTTCTTCGAGCGCGCCCTCCTGCGCGTCGAGCCGCGACTGCAGGTCGACGGTCTCGATCTGCGCGAGCACTTGCCCGCGGGTCACGTTCTCCCCTTCGCGCACGAAGAGCTTGTTGATCTCTCCGGCCACCTTCGCCTTCACCGTCGTCTGCACCAGCGGCGCCAGCGAGCCGGAGAAGGGGATCGAGCGCACCAGCCCGCGAAGCTCCACGATCGCGACGTCGGAGGGCGTGAACTCGAGGACGATCGGCGCATCGGCTTTCTTGTCTTCCTTCTTGGCCTGGGTCGCCCGGAATCCGACGAGCGATCCGGCGACGAGGACGACCGCGAGCGTGACCAATGCCGGCTTGAAGAAGCGCCGGCGGCGCGGGGCCGCGGGATCCACGGCGGAGTCTTTCTTTCTGAAGAGCATGGTCGAAGCCTTCGGTCCGGCGCCGAGTTTCCCGGGTGGGGAGCGCACTTGTATCCGGTTGGATGCCGGGGGGCGCGCAATTGGATTCGTCGCCGCAGCGTCGTCGAATTATACGCCCCGGTTTCCGGCCGAAGCCGCGCCGACCGCGAGCTCGGTGCGACGCGGGATGGCATCCGGCGACCACCCCGCGATGGCGTGCCGGAGGATTTCCCGCGGCGCCGCCGCGTCCGGCGCTTCCTGGCCGAGGAAGCGCAGCCCCGCGCCGAGCAGCGCCACCGCCTCGCGATCGTCGGCCGCGGCGGCGAGCGTCTGCTTGGAGAGCTTTTCTCCGCTCTCGTGGGTCGCGACGGGGAAATAAAGGTAGCGAAGCGTGGCAAATCCCAGCAGGCGCTGCAGCAGGACCTGCCGCGGCGTGGAGTGCAGCAGGTCCGCGCCGCGAACGACGTCGGTGATGCCCTGGTCCGCATCGTCGACCACCACGGCGAGCTGGTAGGCGTGGAGCGCATCGCGGCGCTTCAGCACGAAGTCGCCGATCTCCCGCGTGACGTCCTGCGAGATGCGCCCTTGCACGCGATCGTCGAACGCAAGCGTCGCGCCGGCGACGAGGAGCCGGTCGGCGCCCGGGGTCGAGGGATCGACTCCAAGGGCGCGACAGGTGCCCGGATAGATCGCGCCTTCGACTCCGTGCAGCGCCGAGTCCGCGATCTCGCGCCGCGAGCAGCGGCAGCGGTAGATGAGTCCCTGGGCGCGCAAGCGCGCGAGCGCCGCCTCGTATAGATGCGTGCGGCGGCTCTGCCAGGCGACGGCGCCGTCCCATTCGAAGCCGAAGGCCTCGAGCTGGCGAAGGATCGCGTCGCCCGCGCCCGGAACCGTGCGCGATTCGTCGACGTCCTCGATGCGAACGATCCATTCCCCGCCCGCCGCGCGCGCGTCGAGGAAGCTCGCGAGCGCTGCGATGAGCGAGCCGAAGTGCAGCGGCCCCGTCGGCGAGGGCGCGAAGCGGCCCCGATAGGCGCTCACGACAGGAGTCCCGCCGCCACCAGCGGATCCTCGAGGCGCTTCACGAACCACTTGAGTGCCTTTCCTTCCTGGCCGGGGCGCCACGCGACGAGCAGCTCGGCGATGGGGCGCGGCGCATCGACCGCGAGGACGCGCAGGGTCCCGGCGAGCGCCTCGCGCTCGGCGATCCAGCGGGGCAGGAATCCCACGCCGAGTCCCGCGATGTGGGCCGCAGCTTTCGCGTCCATCGATGGAACCGTGAGCACGTCCTGGCCCGAGAGCAGCCCCACCGTTCGCGGCGCAAGCAGGCGCGACGAATCCGCGACGCTCACCGCGCGATAACGCTGGATGATCTCCGCGGTGAGGGGCTGGGGCTCGTTGCAGATCGCGTGGAACGGCGCCGCGACGAACACCATCTCGACGCGCCCCAGGGGCTTCGTCGCGTAGCTGCGTCCCGCCGGCGCGTCGCCGCCGGCGCCGATCGCGAGGTCCGCGCGGCCCGAGGCAAGCGCGTCCCACGTTCCGCCCAGCACTTCCTGCATGAAGCGAAGCCGCGTGCCCGATTGCTTCTGGTAGAACTCCGAGGCGAGGGCGAAGGTGGCGTCCATGCCGATCACCGTGTCGATCGCCAGGCGCAGCTCAGACTCCCAGCCCTTGGCGACCTGCTGCACCCGGCATTCGAGATCCGCCGCGGCCTGCAGCAGCCTGCGGCCTTCGCTCAGGAGCTCTCGTCCCGCGTCCGTCAGCACGGCACGGTGGCCGCTGCGGTCGAACAGATCGATGCCCAATCCCTCCTCCAGCTGCCTCACGGAGTAAGTGATCGCTGACGGGACGCGATGAAGGTCCTCGGCAGCCGCTGCGAAGGATCCTTTGCGGTCGATGGCATCCAGCACCTGAAGGGCTTCCAGACTCAACCGCATTGTTCAGTTATTTCGAATGATATGACCAATATATTTATGTTTATTTAGAAATATTCAAGCGCATCATATACCACATCGTTCAGATTGAATGTCAGACACGGGGCCATAGGATGAAAGAGATTCGTCGCAGCGAGGAACGCGGTCTTGCCGATCACGGCTGGCTCAAGTCGTTCCATACCTTCTCATTTGCCGACTACCACGACCCCCACCACATGGGATTCGGTCCTCTTCGCGTCATCAACGAAGACCGCGTCCAGCCCGGCCAAGGCTTTGGCACCCATGGGCATCGCGACATGGAAATCATCAGCTACGTGCTCGAGGGCGCTCTCGCGCACAAGGATTCGATGGGCAACGGCTCCGTCATTCGTCCCGGCGACGTGCAGCGCATGAGCGCCGGCAAGGGCGTAAGGCACAGCGAGTACAACGCATCCGATCGGGACCCGGTCCACTTCCTCCAGATCTGGATCGAGCCCAGCGAGCGCGGCGTGGAGCCGAGCTACGAAGAGAAGCATTTCGACGAGGCGTCCAAGCGTGGAAAGCTGCGCCTCATCGCTTCGTCCGATGGGCGTGAAGGATCGGTTCGCCTGCACCAGGACGCCGACCTCTACGCGGCCCTGGTCGACGGCGACGAGAAGGTGAATTTCGAGCCTCGGCCCGATCGGCGCATCTACGTGCATGTCGTTCGCGGCGAAGCGCAAGTGAACGGCCAGCCGCTGCGCGCCGGAGATGCGATGAAGCTCGCCGGCGGCGACAGCAAGGTGGCCATCGAGAAGGGCCGCGGCGCCGAAGTGCTGTTGTTCGACCTCGTCTAACCAAAAGGAGAAGAGAATGAATTCAAACACCCAGCATCTCGCCGCGCTCGCCGGACGCATCCTGCTCGCGGTCATCTTCCTCATCTCGGGATTCGGAAAGATCACGGGCTACGACGGCACCGCGGGCTACATGGCGGCCAAGGGCTTGCCGATGATCGGCGTCTTGCTCCCGCTCACGATCCTCACCGAGCTGGGCGGCGGGATCGCGCTCGTCGCCGGATTCAAGGCGCGTTGGGTGGCCCTCCTGCTTGCCGGCTTCACGCTCCTCGCCGCGATCATCTTCCACGATTTCTGGGCCGCGGAAGCCGCGCAGAAGATGGGCCAGCAGATCAATTTCCTGAAGAACGTGGCGATCACGGGCGGGATGCTGATGGTCTTCGCGTTCGGCCCCGGCCGCTACAGCGTGGACAAGTCATGACGGCTGCGCAACTCGAGAAGCGCAGGGTGCGCGCGGTCGAGCATCTCGCCGATTCGCAGATCGCGCCGGTGGGCACGTTCACCGTGCGCCGCGCGCTGCCCTTTCGCGAGCGCCATTCTGTGGGGCCCTGGGTCTTCCTCGACCATTTCGGCCCCTTCCGCGTGAAGCCGGGCGAAGATGGCGTGGGCCCGCACCCGCACGCGGGGATCGAGACGGTGACGTACCTGCTGTCGGGACGCAACGAGCATCGCGATTCCGCCGGGCATACCGGCATCGTGTCGAAGGGCGGCGCGCAGTGGATGACGTCCGGCCGCGGGATCATTCACGCCGAGCGTCCCCTCGCCGAGAATGAAGCCGAGCTCACGATGCACGGGATCCAGCTCTGGACGTCGTTGCCGCGCGCGTTGAAGACGATGGAGCCGCGCTACCAGCGCATAGCCGCGGACAACATTCCCGCGGCGCAGGTCGAAGGCGCGAGCGTGCGCGTCATCGCCGGCGAGTTCGCGGGGCGCGAGGGACCCGCCTCGACCCTCATGCCGCTCCTCCTGTGGCACGTGACGGTCGAACGGGCGCGGGCGTTCGAAGCCGCGATTCCGCCGGGGTTCGAGGTCGGGGCCTACGTGATCGAGGGCGAGGCGCGCATCGGCGAGGCCCGCGCGACGACCGGCAATCTCGCCGTCTTCGCGGGCACCGACGGCGCGGTGCGCATCGAGAACGCGGGCTCGGGCCAGCTCGAGGTGATGGTCCTGGGCGGATCGCCGGCCGAGGGCCCGCTCGTCTTCCATGGCCCCTTCGTGATGAACAGCGTCGAGCAGGTGCGGGCCGCCGAAGTCGCGTACCGCACCGGGCGCATGGGCGTGCTGGAGGATTGATCACCGGGCCGCGCCGTCCCAAGGCGCCTGCGCGCGGGGCTTGCAGTGGCGGGGAGCGTCCCCCATTTCGGACGAATGGGCGACTCCGATCTTCTCGACACCTATTCCGGCGCCGTCACGGCGGCGGTCCGCAAGGTCCGCCC